>NZ_JBJDRF010000009.1:0-114188 GCF_044987305.1 Novosphingobium sp. ZW T3_23 | reverse complement strand
GACGCGGGAAGGCCCGATACCGGAAGTCCTGACACGCCGCGCGGCGTGTCAGGACTTCCGGTATCGGGCCTTCCCGCGTCCGAGCTGGCGCCTTCGCGAGGAGGCGAAGCTTCATTGTCGCCCGGCGGCGGTCCGCCGTCGCCTTCGCGCCGACCGGGACCGCCCTCGGGAAACCGCCTGCGGAAGCTCTCGCGCATCGCATCGATCTGCGATTGCGGCGTTTTCAGCGATTTCGTGAACGTGATGCCCATGCGAAGCTGGGACTTGTCCTCGCTGGCGATGTTGATCGGTCGCAAGTCGACGGCAACCAGCTCACCGTCGGCATCGCGGGTGAACCGTTCCGGGAAGGCGGCAACGACAGCGGGCGTGGCGCCGGGCAGCGCCGTCACCTGGTTGCGCTGCCAGGTGCGGTTGTAGTCCAGGTTGAGCGTTATGTTGGGATCGTCCAGCCGGAACGTGCCGCCAAGGCGGAAATTGCGCATGCTGGCGGCCTGAAGGTCCGGATTGCCGCCCGTCACGGCCGTCACGCGCACGGATTCCCCGCGCGTGTAATCGAAGATATCGACGTTGGCAGTCGTGATGATGGCACCGCCGAGTTGCGCGGCGGACGGCGCGTTCTGATCGTCGCGATAGCTGGCGATCAGGCTGAACCGGCTTGAGGGGTTCCAGGTCATGCCGCCGCCCAAGGTGCGCAGCGTCCCGAAATCGCCGATCTGCCTGACGGCGGCATTGGCGTTGATCGAGATGCGGCCCGCGCCCGGAAACAGGGGTACGGCGCGGCTGCTGAGCGGGATGTCGATGTTCACCGAAGCCTCGCCCTGATCGCGGTCGACGCTGGTGTTTCGGGTCAGTCCCAACCGCGTGACGGCGCTTTCCGAGCGATCGAGATTGCCGCTGACCTTGAAGGTCGTATTCACGGCTCCTGCAGGGAGCTGAAGCGGCGATGTGGTTGCGACGAGGTTTACTTCGGCGCTGTCTGTGGAATTGCGCGTCTGGTTGACGGGCTGGAAATCCAGGAACTGACCGGCGATGGGCAAGGCGGGATCGGCAAGGGGATCGCCTGCGGCCACAGCTGCGGCATAGTCGGCCAGGTTAAGCGGCCGTTGCTGGATCGAGCGGGTATCGGTGTGGTCGTAGTTGCCGGTCACGGTCCACTGCCATTTCTGCGTGGTGCCGTTGAGGGTAAGGCCGAGGTGACCGGTCTGCGTGCTGTTGCTGTTGCGCAAAGGCGAAAGCCCGTCCACGGTCGGCAGGAATGTCTCGTCCTCGGGACCGCTGGCGTAAGGGCTGCCGCCGGGGATGGTCACGCTCGGTACGGCGCTGCCGCGCAAGGCCTGGGTGTCGGTGGTCGTGGCTTCGCCGTTGATCGTGGCAAGCCAGACGCTCGACAGGGGCTTGGCCCAGGTTCCGGTCACGGTGAATGCTTCGGATTCCGGGCGCAGCGTGCGGTTGTTGCCGTCCCCGCCGCTGGTGGCCAGGCCGCGCTGGGCTTCGGTGATCGGATTGGCGTGCGAATAGTTGGCATCGATATTGACGCGCTCGCCGCGCCGGATCGCCAGAAAGTCTCCCTTGGTGTTCACGCCCAGCCCGTCGCCCTGGGTGCCCAGCTTGCCGCCGCCTTCCACGGCGAAAGCGCGGAAACGCTGGCGTAGCACGATGTTGACCACTTTCTGGGTGGCGGCATAGCCGTACTTGAGCGCGACTTCCTCGGGCAGGATCTCGACCCGCTGGATCGCCTCGCTGGGGATAGTGCCCACTTCGCGGAAGCTGGCGATGCGCCGCCCTTCGAGGAGCACGACGGGTGATCCGCCACCGGCGCTTTGGGTCTGCGGCGCCAGTTCCTCAAGCAGTTCGGTGACGCTGGAAACGCCAAGCGCCCGGACGTCTCCGGAATTGAAGGTAACTTCGGGCGCGATGTCTCCGATCACCGATCCGCGCGGTTTCTGGCCGGCGACAACGATCTCGAACTCCTCGCCGCTTTCCTCTGGTGGCGACGCTGCGGCATTGCCGCTGGCCGGGCCAGAAGTGGATTGAGCCGAGGCGGATGGCGTCGAAGTGGATTGGGCATGGGCGGAGGAAACCGGCCACGTCACCAGAGCGGCCGAGGCCAGCAGACCGAAACGGAATCGCACCACTTCGTATTTCCCTCATGTTGTTTTGCTGTTCCATTACAAACTTCGCGCTTCCTGGCGCGTCGCAATTTGTATTAATTGGTGACAGCAAGTCATCGCCAGATACGCCGCCGTAACGGCGGACGCGGCTTGATGGGTTCTTGGGGATTTACCGAAGATGAGCGCCCGCTAGGCTAGCGCAGTGCGATCAGCCGCTCGCGCGTGATGTCAGCCACTTTGGCACATCCCAGCTGCGCCATCGCCGCTTCCAGTTCGGTGCGCAGGAGGTGGATGGCGTGGGCCACGCCCGGCATTCCGGCCACGGCCAGTGCATGAAACTGCGGGCGGCCGATCAGCACCGATCGCGCGCCCAGTGCCAGCGCCTTGACCACGTCCGTTCCGGACCGGAAACCGCCATCGACCAGCACCGGCACGCGCCCCCCGATCGCCTCGATCACTTCCTCGATCATGTCCAGGGCGCTGGGCAAACCGTCCAGCACGCGTCCGCCGTGGTTGGAGAGGATCAGGCCGTCGGCGCCCATGTCCACGGCGCGCAGGGCGTCCTCGCCCAGCACCATGCCTTTCACGAGCACCGGCAGCGAAGTGGCGGCGCGCAACCAGGCGAGGTCATCCCAGCAGGGCGCACCGTCGGTGAGCGGGGTCCCGAACAGAATGTTACCACCGGGCGTTGCGGTCTGTCGCGGCTGCGGCATCCCGGCGAGGTTTGCCGCCCGGACGCCTGCGGGCAGGACCATGCCCGACAGCTTGATCGCGGCATCCACGGTGAGCACGATCGCCTCATATCCGGCAGCTTCCGCCCGGCGCAGGAGAGCAAGGCTATGTTCGCGCTCGGGCTGGAGATAGAGCTGAAACCATAGCGGGGCAGGGCGCTTGCCCATCTCGCGAGCGAAAGCGTGGGCGCTTTCGGCGATTTCCTCCAGCGTGACGCTCGACAGGGTACTGACGATGGTGCCGGTATCGAGCGCGGTGGCGGCGCGGATCGTCGCGTGTTCGCCATCGGGATGGGCAAGGCGCTGATAGGCGACGGGAGCGAGCATGAGCGGCGCGGCATGGCTGCGACCGAACAGGTCTGTCGCAGTGCCGCCGCCACGCAAGTCGGCCATGGTGCGCGGACGGAAACCCCGGCGCGCAAGGGCTTCCAGATTGGCGCGCAAGGTTTGCCCGGTTCCCGACCCTTCCTGGATATGCTGCCAGGCCTCGGCCGTGAGGTGCGCGGGGGCGCGGCGCTCGTAGTCCGCCAGACTGCGCAGGTCCGGCGGGATCTGCACCAATGGCGGGAGTGTGGCTTCGGTCATGTCGAGGACCATTGCCGGAGCAGGTTGTGATAGACTTGCGTGAGCGTATCGATGGAGCCGTGTTCGGGATGGTCGGCCGCCACGGACTGGATCGCGCCATCCAGCTCCAGCAGAAGGCGGCGTCGTTCGGGGGCGGCTACGAAGCTCTGGGTCCAGAAGAACGAGACGAGGCGCGCGCCACGCGTGACGGGGGCGACGCGGTGCAGGCTGCTGCCCGGATAGATGACCAGATGGCCGGCGGGAAGCTTGACGCTGTGCGCGCCGAACATGTCCTCGATGATCAGTTCGCCGCCGTCGTAATCGTCGGGATCGCTGAGGAACAGCGTGCCTGACAGGTCGCTGCGCAGATGTTCGCCGGTGCCGGGGATCGGAAAGATCGCGTTGTCGACGTGGTTGCCGTAATGGCCGCGTCCGTCATAGCGGCTGAACCGGGGCTGGAGCACCCGGTTCGGCAGGGCGGCGGCGATGAACAGCGGAGTTTGCATCAGGCGCGCGAGCACGCGATCGGCAAGCTGCCGGGCCAGCGGATGATCGAGCGGAAGTTGCTCGTTTTCCTTGACGCGGGCGGCGCGATGGCCGGCGGTGGCGCGTCCGTCCGCCCAATCGGCGCTTTCCAGCGCCTGGCGGAATTCGCGGACCTCTTCGGCGGAGAAAAGCTCGGGTATTTCGATGACCATCCGGTTTCTTTGCCCAATTATCGGGTGCTGACAATCATCATGCGCATGGAATAAATGCAAGAAACCCGGCGGACGCGTGAAGCGCCCGCCGGGCCGTTGGGACCTGAATTACATCTTTGCGGACAGGGTCAGTACCGCCGCGCGGCCGTCGCCCGGCGTGGCCCAGCCCACGCCGTTGCCGCGAATGCGGGTGTAGTAGCGCTTGTCGCCGATGTTCTTGACGTTGATCTGCGCCGAGAAGTTGGGCGTGAAGTCATAGGCAAGATAGGCCTGGTGGATCAGGAAGTCGTCAGACTTGACCGCCGCTACCGCAGGTGCCGTCGCCGTCGCCGGGGTGGCGGTGGAAAGCAGGAAGCTGCCCTGGTAGGTCAGGCCATAGCCGATCGTCAGGCCGAATGGCAGGCGATAGGTGGTGAACAGGCTTCCCGAATTCTTGGGCGTGGCGGGAAGGTACTGGCCTGCTCCCGGATTGGGATTGGCGGCCGTGTTCGTGCAGGTACCGCTGCCGGGGTTGGCAAGGCACTTGTCCGAAACCGACTGGAGCAGTTCCGAGTCGAGGTAGGTGTAGTTCGCGGTGATCGTCCAGGCCTTGGTGATCTGGCCCGATGCGCCGAGGGCGATACCGTCCACGCGCGACTTGCCGTCGAGCTGCTGGTTGGGAACGGTCGGGTCGCCGGAGACGACGGCGTACTTGTCACGCTCGTTGCGGAAGGCCGAGGCTGTCAGCAGCAGGCCGCCGTCGAACAGTTCGCCCTTCACGCCGATCTCGTAGTTCTTGGCCGATTCCGGATTGATGTTGCAGGTCGTGTTGACCACGCCCGGCGTATCGGCCGTGCACGATCCGTTGACCGAGTTCTTCGACGGGGTGCGCGAATTGCCATAGGCCGCATAGATGCTGACCTGTTCGACCGGCTTGTAGTTCAGGCCCACGCGGTAGGAGAACAGCGTGTCCGCATTGCGCGCCTTGGCGCCTGCCACCGTGACCTGGCCGAGAGCGACAGGCACGCCGCCCACGACACAGCCGCCGACCGTGGTGCAGATCGTGTCCGTACGACTTGTGCCGACGTTGCGCTCAAGGCGGGCGCCGGCGCTGAGTTCGAACTTGCCGAGCTTCATCGTGTCGAACAGGTAGCCCGCGACGTTGGTCTGCTCACCCATGGCGTGGCTGCCGCGAATGAAGTTCACGGGGCCGACGTAGACGTTGTTGCCATAAGTGAAATAGGGGCTGGCCGGGCCGGGGACGATTTCGTTCGGGTTGTCGATATTGACCAGCGGATAGCGGGTATAGGTTACGGAACCGTCCGCACCACGCAGCGAATTGCCGCTGAAGAGGTCATACTTTTCCCAGGTCAGTGCACCGCCCAGGTTGATGGTGTGCTCGATCGCGCCAGTGTTGAACACCGCCCTCAGGTCAAGCTGGTCGAACATCAGCTGGTTGCGGGTATCGCGGGTATTCCCGCGGGGACCGCCGATCAGGTAGTAGCCTGCGGGCAGCAACACGTTGTTGGTGGTGCCTCCCGTGCCGACATTGACCGTGCAGGCGCCGCCTTGCGGGGTCAGGCCGTTGGCCAGGCAGTACGTGCCCTGCGGCGGGCTGACGAGCGTGAGCTGGCGGGAATCCTGCCAGCGGGCGAGGTTGCGGATGGACACCGTGTCACTGAAGTCATGCTCGAAGATCGCGGTCATCTGGTCGACGTTGATGCGCTGCTTGTCGACGTTGCGGAAGCCGAAGTAGTCGCTGGGGTGCACGCCCGGCAGGATGTCGCCCCGATAGTAGGGCACGCCATACTGCGGGATGTTGTTGTCTTCCTGGTGATTGTACTGGAGCGTCAGCCGGGTCGGGCTGTCGATGCCGATGGTAAGCGACGGCGCGACACCCCAGCGACGGTAATCCTCGACGTCGCGGCCGGGCACGTCGTTGCGGTGCCACATCGCGTTGAGGCGGAAGGCAACGAGTTCGTTGACGCGCTTGTTGAGGTCCACCGTGGCCCGATAATAGTTGTCGGTGCCGATGCCCGCCGTGGCAAGATAGGCATCGTCGGCTTTGGGGCGCTTGGTGACGATGTTGATATTGCCGCCGGTCGAGCCTGCGCCCGAGATCACCGAGTTGGCGCCGTTGGTGACTTCGAGCTGCTCGAGATTGTAGGAGTCGGTGCGGGTGATCTGCGCACTGTCGCGCACGCCGTCCACGGTGATGTCGTTGCTGGCGCTATAGCCGCGGAAGGTGATGTTGTCGCCAGGGCCGGTGCCGCCTTCGCCTGCGCCGAAGGTGATGCCCGGCACGGTGGACAGCACGTCACGCAGGGTCAGCAGGTTCTGCTGCTCGATCACTTCATTGCTGAGAACGGTGATCGTCTGCGGCGTATCGAGCACGGAGCGCGTGCGCTTGGGCGATTCCAGCTTGCGGCCGGGCTGCTCGTCGATTGCCGTATCGCTGACGGTCACGCCGCCGAGCACGCGGGACGATTGCGCGTCCTGTGCATGGGCAACGGCAGGAGCGAGCGCCGGCGCGATACAGGACAGCGCTAGGAATGTGCGCCGCGCAGACGCGGCAGAAGGCTTGAAAGACATATTTCCCCTCATGTTTGGAAATCCCTTGGGCTTCCCGATAATGAGAGTCATTCGCATTCGCAATATGCTTTGTTACAATTGTCGCGACTTTGTTGCAGCATCGTGTCCACGTTGATTGCGGATCGACTTCGGCTCGCTTCAGGGTTCCACCACCAGTCGGCCGAGAGCGGGACTGATCCATTCCTCGAAGCCTTCCCCGATGCGGAAGATTGCACGAACGGCAAGATTCCGCGCCGTTGCGAGCGCGCGCAGGGCCGGGGGAGCCTCGACGGTGAGCGCCGTGGCCCAGGCGTCGGCCAGCATGGCGGAAGGGTGGAGCACGCTGACCGACAGGGCGTGTTCGACGGGACGGCCGGTTCGCGGATCTATGGTGTGGCGGCCGCGCACATAGTCGCCGGACGTGGCGACCCCGAGTTGGTGCAACGCAATACGAAAGGCGGGAACCGCGGCAGTGGGGGTTTCGAGATCGACCCACCAGGGATCGCCGTCGGGCCTCATGCCGGCGCCGACAAGTTCGCCGCCGATCTCCACGAGGAAATGGTTGCAGCCGCGCCCGCGCAAAAGGGCGGCAAGGGCATCGACGGCGTAGCCCTTGGCGATCCCGGAAAGATCGAGGCGCAGTCCGCCGGGTTGCAGCAGTCGCCGTCCCTCGGGATCGAGCGTCAGCCGATGCCGACCCGACAAGGCTCGGGCTTTGGCGAGGTCGTCTGCGCCGGGCGGCCCATCGGTTGGAACCGGACCGAAGCCCCATGCGTCGACCAGCGCGCCGATGGCGGGATCGAATGCGGATCCGGTGATGTCGGCGACGGCGAGCGCGGCCGTCATCACCGCCGCGAAATCGGGGGGCAAGTCCATCCAGACGCCGGGCGCGGCACGGTTGAACCGACCCAGAACCGAGTCTGCGCGCCAGTGGCTCATTTGTGCGAGTATGTCTTCGAGGCGCGCTTCTATCGCGCCGAGGGTCGAGCCTCGATCGAATCCGTCGGGCGCGGCAAGCCGCAGGCGCCAGCTGGTGCCCATGGTCTCGCCGCCCATCTCCACGATCGGGGCGTCCTGACGCCAGTCGGCCAGGACTTCGCGATCGATTTCGAGCGGGACGGCGAGACGCATGGAATTACCCGGTTCCTGAGAGGAGCCGGTGCACTCAGGGCGCCACCACTTCCACGGTGGCCGTGTAGCTCATCCGGCGTTCGGTAGCGCGCTTTTCGCTGGGCTTGTTGTCTGAAACGCTGGCATTGATCCAGTACATCCCGGCGACCGGCCACTTGACGTGGAGCACACCGTCCGCGCCGGTGGTGAGTTCCTGCGCCTGTTCGGCCTCGCGGAACTTCTTGCTGCCAGGCACCACGGTAACCTTCACGCCGGCGGCGGGCTTGCCGTCGATCAGGAAGCGGAACTGCCCTTCCTCATTCGAGACGAGTTCGTCGGGATGGCTGATCGGATCGATTTCCAGGCCCTTGCCGGTGGGCGTGAACACCGTCTTGGTGGGCGCGTCCGAGGTGACGTAGACATAATTGCCGGATTGAACTTCGGTCAGCTTCACGTCGGTGGCATTGGCCGGGATGTCGGCGACAGTGGCAACGCTGCGAGCCGGAGCGCCGCCCGGGCCACCTGCGCCAGCCGCAGGCATCGGGCGACCGCGTCCGCCAAGACGCCAGTCCTCGCCGTTTACCTTGAAGCTGCCCATTACGGCCGAACGCTGGGTTCCGATCTTCCAGGTGCCGGGCTTGTCGATCTTGACGTCGAACGTCGAGCGATAGCGACCGGTGGCGGGGTTCTCCAGCTTGCCCTGGCTGCCGTCCGGCGTCCACACCGTGACCTGGTCGGGGCTCATCGGGAAATGATCCGGATAGAACAGGTCGTTGGAAACGGCTGCGTCTACCGTCACGTATTCGCTGGTTCCGGCGAGGGTCGTGGTGGAGGGCAGCAGCCACTGGCGATGGGCCGAAGCGGGTGAAGCCAGGACTGCCGCCAGTGCGGCGGATGCGATCAGGATAGGGCTGTAGCGCATGGAAAATCCTTGAGGTTCGAAGTTCAAGCTTCTCAGAAGACGGGGAATAGCGGATTGCGCCATCAACGGATGGTAACGGCGCCCAGTTCGCTGGTGCCCGAAGCCGAGCCGCCCTTCTTCACCGGAACGGTTACGGGAACCGAGACGAGTTCGCGGCCGCCGGTTTCGCGGGCGGCTTCCACCTTGAGGACATATTGTCCCGGCGCGAGATTGGCAGGGAGCGGGATCTGGTAGGTGCCGGGGGCGCGCGTGGCGCCGCTCAGCCCGTCAGCAGGGAGTTGCATGGAGCGGCCGCCCTTGCGCCACCAGGTGCGCAGATCCGCCAGCCACTTGGTCCCGGGTTCGCGACCGGCCTTCTTGACATCGTACCATACGAAGATGGTGCGAGCGGCGCCGCCCGCGACGGGTTCCAGCCAGCCGACGACGTAGGGGCGATGGTATTCCGCGACATTGACGCGCGGGATAGTCACGCTGACCGTGGCGGCGGTCGCCGGTGTGGCGAGGGTTCCGGCAACGAGCGCCGGGGCCAGAAGCGGAAGCGCGGGCAGTACCTTCGATGTCGTCATCGGTGCCTTCTTGTCTCAGTGGATGAATATAAGAGCAATCGCGAGCGGGATCAGCAGGCTCAGGCCTACCAGCGGCCAGGTCGATGGCCGGTGCTTGGCGTGAAGTTGCAGCAGGAACAGACCGGTCACGGTGAACACGACGCAGGCCGCCGCAAAGAGATCGATGAACCAGAACCAGACCGAGCCGGTGTTGCGGCCCTTGTGCAGGTCGTTGAGGTAGGAAACCGTGCCGCGATTGGTTGCCTCGGCAGAGACGGCGCCGTTAGAGCGATCGATGCTGACCCAGGCGTCACGGCCCGGTCCCGGCATCGCGACGTAGACTTCGTCTTCCGCCGACCAGTCCGCAGCGAAGCCGGCAGGGTCAAGCGGCACGGCAGCCGCGACCGCCTTGGCCACATCTGCCGGGAGGGGCGCCGTGCTGTCTCCGGCAGGCGGCAACTGGCGCAACAGACCCGGAGCTATCCGGCCCTCGCTCTGCACGACCTTGGGCTCCGCGCCGATGGAGGCGGCATGATTGAGCGTGATGCCGGTTATGGCGAACAGGAACATGCCCGCCAGCGAAACCGCTGCGCTTACCCAGTGCCAGGTGTGAAGCTGTTTCAGCCAGAAGGCGCGCGCCTTCTTGTTCTTCTTTTTGGCGGGGGTTTTTCGGGCAGGGGGCGAAACCATGGTCCGCTCGCTGGGCTGGAGGCGCGACGCAGGGGGTGCGCGGTCCGCACTTTCCAGCACATCGATGCTTCCGCCGTTCCCGCCCACTTGCACGTATCCCTGATGGCCGGGGCGCGCGCCGTGTCACGGACAAATCGGTCCGGCCCCCCTTGATGAAGGGCCATTACCGGAAGTGCGAATGCCTCGCAATAACAAAGACGGATAATCGTTATAGAGATCGTCTATGCGAATGCGGGCGGCAACCGGATGCCCGGTTGCCGCCCGCAAGTGTGCCGACACGCATGGGAGGGGACTGCTCGCGCGCGTGTCGGCAACGGATCATCTATGGGCGTTATCAGCCGCCGACCGTCAGCATGATGGCGCCCCGCGCGGGCACGGCGTAGCTGGCGGGCAGTTTGGCTGCCTTTGCACCGGTCCACAGATCCTCGATTTGCGAGACGGTGGAAAGCCCTGCATCGGCTGCGGTCAGCGCCAGCGAGGCCGCCGCATCGCCGCGGTTGAACAGG
This sequence comes from Novosphingobium sp. ZW T3_23, assembly GCF_044987305.1. Taxonomy (NCBI): domain Bacteria; kingdom Pseudomonadati; phylum Pseudomonadota; class Alphaproteobacteria; order Sphingomonadales; family Sphingomonadaceae; genus Novosphingobium; species Novosphingobium sp. ZW T3_23. The sequence continues at coordinate 103,761 of NZ_JBJDRF010000009.1, read as the reverse complement.
GCGAGTGCGACACGGCCACCGGCCAGAGGCTTGGCCCAGACCTCCATGGAGCCGACCTTGCGCACCGCCTTGCCCTGCACGCCCTTCGCGTCCTGATCGACGGCGATGACGCGCTTGTTGGTCAGCATGGCCAGCGTCTCGGCGCTGGTTTCGCGCAAGTCGTGCCCCATCATCAGCGGCGCGGCGGACATGGCCCAGAGCGTCATGTGAGTGCGATATTCGTCCGCGCTCATGCCGCCATTGCCGACTTCCAGCATGTCCGGATCGTTCCACCCGTGCGGGCCGGCCCAATCGGGATTGCCGTTCTTGTCGAAGCCGATCTTGGCCATCGTCGGATAATCGTCGGTGATGTCGCCCGTCGTGCGCCAGAGCTGGCCGCCGACGTCACGCCCCCAGCTGCCCACGTCGAAGCGGCCGTATTCGCAGAGCGAGAAGATGAATTCGCGGCCGGTCGCCTGAAGCGCGGCGCCCATCTCATAGTAGCTGCGCTTCACGGTATCGGCATCGGCATAGAACCATTCGCCGGAGCAGAGGTCGTACTTCAGATAGTCGAAACCCCAGTCCGCGTAAGTCTGCGCGTCCTGCTTCACATGGCCGTAGCTGCCCTCGTAACCGGCGCAAGTGCGCGGGCCTTGCGAAGAATAGATGCCGATCTTCAGCCCCTTGGAATGGACATAGTCGGTTAGCGCCTTCATGTCGGGGAACTTCTCGTTGGGCTGGAGCACGCCTTGGGCGTCGCGCTTGCCCTGCCATCCGTCATCGATGTTGATGTAGAGGTAGCCGGCATCGCGCAGGCCGCTCGAGACCATGGCATCGGCCTGGGCACGGATGGTCTTGTCGTCGATGTGCTCCGCGAACTTGTTCCAGCTGCTCCAGCCCATCGGCGGGGTGGCGGCCAGCTTCTTGGGGATCGGTGCGCCTAGCGGGGCCAGGGTCGAGAACTGGAACGCGCGGGCCTTGGCGTCCTTCGCGGTGCCCTTGTAGCCCTTGCTGTCGATTTCGGATTCCCAGATCCGGCCCTTGAGATGCGCTTGGCCATTCTCCAGCGCAACGCTCCAGGAGCGGGTCAGGTGCTCCTTGTCGTTGAGATTGCGGGCTTCGAACTTGAGTTCGCCATTCTCGACGCGGGGGTTCATCATCTCGACCGGGCCGTACCACTTGGTGGTGACGGTGCCGGCGATCTTGCCACCTTTCGAGCCGACTTCGACCATCGTCACGCCCGGGTTGGGCAGGGCGTCGTCGAACAGCCAGACGCCGTCATAGGCGGTCTTGGCAAGGGCGGGCGTGGCGGGCGAAAGGGCCGTGCCGAGCAGAGCGGCGGCCAGAACGAGGGCGCGCTTCATCGCGATCTCCTTGGATCTTGGAAAAGGACGGTTTGGAAAGGGTCTGGTTCTTGCCGGTCAGGCCGTCGCCGCCTCGCGGCCAGCCTCGCTGCGCGAGCGGCCGTAGAGGAAGTAGACGAGCAGGCCGATGACGTTCCACGCGCCGAAGCGGATCAGCGTGCTCTCCGGCAGGCTGAGCAGCAGGTAGACGCAGCCCAGGATCGTCAGAGTACCGACCACGAACGGCTTGGGGCACTTGAACAGGCGCGGCAGTTCCGGTGCGCGGCGGCGCAGGATCATCAGGCAGGCGCCGACCGAGATGAAGGCGATCAGGGTGCCGGCATTGGCCAGTTCGGCGATCTCGTCGAGGCGGAAGATACCGGCGACGACGGCGATCGAAATGCCCGTCATCAGGGTGATTCGAGTGGGGGCACCGGTGCGCGGGCTGATCTTGGCGAGGCTGCGGGGAAGCAGGCCGTCACGGGCCATGACGAAGAACACGCGGCTCTGGCCGTACATCATGACGAGGATGACCGAGGGCAGGGCGAGCACGGCGGCGAAGGCGATCAGGTGTGCGGCGACGGGCTGGCCGAGCTGGCGCAGCACAAGCGCGAGCGGCTCGGGCGAGTTGGCAAGCTGCTGGAAGGGCAGGGCACCGATCGCGGCGATGGCGACGGCCATGTAGATCACGGTGCAGACCACCATCGAGCCGACGATGCCGATAGTGAGATCGCGGCCCGGGTTCTTGGCTTCCTCGGCCGAAGTGGCGACCGCGTCAAAGCCGTAGAATGCGAAGAAGACGATGGCGGCAGCGGCCATGACCCCGCGCTTCTGGCCCTCGATCTCGGTGCTGGCGAAACCGTAGGGCATGAAGGGATCGAGATTGCCACCCTGGAAAGCGGGCAGCGCCATGACGACAAAGATCGAAAGGGCGACGAGCTTGATGATGACGAGCACGATGTTCAGCGTCGCGCTCTCACGCGTGCCGGCGATCAGCATGCCCATGACGGCCAGCGCCACCAGGACGGCGGGCAGATTGACGAGGCCGCCCCCGTGCGGGCCGACGAGCAGCATGTGCGGCAGGTGTATGCCCGCGGACTCTATCCAGCCGACCAGATAGCCGGACCAGCCTACCGCCACCGTCGAGCAGGCCAGCGAGTATTCGAGGATGAGGCTCCAGCCGACGATCCAGGCGATCGTCTCGCCCATGGCGGCATAGGAGAAGGTGTAGGCGCTGCCCGCTGCCGGGATCATCGTCGCCATCTCGGCATAGGCGAGCGCGGCGCAGGCGCAGACGGCGCCAGCGATGGCGAAGGCCAGGATCACGGCCGGGCCGGCGCGCTCGGCGCCGACGCCCGTAAGCGTGTAGATGCCGGTGCCGACGATGGCGCCGACGCCCAGTGCGATCAGATGAGGCCAGCTCAGGGTCTTGGCCAGGGAATGCCCGGAATCGCGTTGTGACAGTTTTTCTATGGATTTACGCGGTCCGAGCATGGATCCCCCTGGTTATATTGTCTCAGCCTGACTGGCTGGCGGTAAAATGAGCGCGCAAGTCGTCGAGCGTGCTGGCGATGTGCTGGGTGAGCATGGTCTGCACCTTGGCCGCGTCTCCGGTAAGCCAGGTGTCGAGCAGTTCACGGTGTTCGGTATGGGCGCGGTCGCCACGGCCCGCAGGTTCGAGGTGCGCGATCACGTAGCGCTCCGCGAGCACTTCGAGGCGCTCGACGAGCTGCGTGGTGAGCAGGCGCTTGCCGGGGCGCACCAGTGCGACGTGATATTCGCGGTTGCGCACGGCGACATCGCTGAGGTTGTCCTTGGCGGCGGCGTCCAGAACCTCGAAAGCGTTGACGGCGGCCTTGCGATCGTTCTCGTCGGCAACCGTGCAGGCATAGGCTGCCGCTGCCGGTTCGATGGCCAGGCGCAGGAGGTAGATTTCCTCTGCCTGGTCGCTCGACATCGGGCGGACGAACCAACCCCGGTTGGCCTGGCTGGTCAGCAGGCCTTCGTGTTCGAGCCGGGCGAGTGCCTCGCGCAAGGGAATCTTGCTGACGCCGAGTTCGGCTGCCAGTGCATCCTGCCTCACCGGCTCCATCACGGGGAGCTTTCCTTCGACGATCCTTTCGCGGATCACGTCGAAAATGCGTTCGGCAAGGGTGCGGACGACGATTGTCACCAGTGTATCTCCATAAACGTCTCGAGGGCGCACAGCGCCTCCGATCTAACGTATACGGTAGATGATCGTAAAACGTGCTGCAATCCGACCTTTTCTGATCCGCTATTGCGTTTTTTTAATCGCAGGCCGTCACCACGCTGGCGAACCGAAGCGCTGCCAATGCTGTGGATCGAGACGGTCATGTGAAGTGCGAAGCCTTGTGAAGACGGGCGGTGATTGATATATGGTATACGATATAGTCTGACTTATGCAACGGAGTTTTTGTGAGGTCCATTGGAATCGTCGGTGGCGGAGTGGTCGGGCTCTGCACGGGCATCGCCTTGCTCGAAGCCGGACATCAGGTCGCGATTGTCGATGACGACATGGAAGGCCAGGCGGCATCCTGGGGTAATGCGGGCCATATCGCGGTGGAACAGGTGGAGCCGCTCGCCTCGATGGAGATGGTTCGCAGCCTGTCCCGGCGCCTGTTCCTGCGCGGCGGACCGCTGGGCTTTCCGCCGTCGGCCGTAGCCGAATGGGTGCCGTTCGGCCTGCGTCTCCTGAGTGCTGCCCGCCCCGCGCGGTTTCGCAAGGGCTGCGAGGCTCTGTCGCCCCTGCTTGCGGAGTCGATGCCGGCGTGGATTTCGCTGGTCGAACGGATCGGTGCGCCCGATCTTCTCAAGCAGAATGGCCACTTCGTGCTTTGGCACGGAGAGCGGGCCGCGCGCGAGGGGCTGGCCTCATGGATGGCTGCCGAAACCGGCAGCGCTCAGGTTCATGCCGCGAGCGATGCGGAACGTGCGATGCTCGCCGGGCTGGGCAGGGAGCCTGTGGCCGGCGCGATCCGCTTTTCGGGCAGCGGCCAAATCGCGGATCTCGGCGAGTTGCGGCAGGCTCTCAGGAATGCGTTCACCGAACGCGGCGGCGCCATGGTGGCGCAGCGCGGGGAACTGCGCGTGGCTGGCGGACGTGTCGAAATCGCCGGAGTCGACGCAGAGCAGGTGCTGGTCTGCGCCGGGGTGCGTTCGCGAGAACTGATGGAACATCTCGGCCACAAGGTTCCGATGATCGCAGAGCGCGGTTACCATATTCGCGCCGATGCCAACCACCTAGCGGGAAAGCATTGGCCAGCCGACCTTCCGCCGGTGGTGTTCGAGGAGCGATCGATGATCGTCACCCGCTATCGGAACGAGGTGCAGGCCGCCAGCTTCGTCGAACTCGGCAAGGTCGATGCTCCCGCCGACTCGCGCAAGTGGGAGCGGCTGGAGCGGCACGTTGCCGAATTGGGCCTGCCGATCGAAGGGCCGTTCCGTCGCTGGATGGGCTGCCGCCCCACCTTGCCGGACTACCTGCCCGCTATCGGACGCTCGACTAGGGCATCGAATCTCTTCTATGCCTTCGGGCATCAGCACCTCGGGCTCACTCTCGCGCCGATCACGGCGCGATTGGTGGCATCGATGGTCGGGGGTGAGCAGCCTGAACTGCCGCTCGCTCCCTTCGATATCCAGCGTTTTGCATAAAGGAATACAAGGATGATTGGCGGATCGACCGCAGAGATCGAACTGGCCGGCCTCACCGCCTGGGCTGATCGCGCCCCGGCCATTGCCGTGGCCGAGCGCGAGGCGCGGATGACGCGGGCCCAGGAACTGACCGAAAGGCTCGGCGCCGATGCCCTGCTGGTGAATGCGGGCGCTTCGCTGCGCTATTTCTCGGGCCTGCCCTGGGGCCAGACCGAGCGTCTCGTCGCCATGCTGCTGGTGCCGGGCCGCAAGCCGGTGATGATCTGCCCCCATTTCGAGATCGGCACGCTGGAAGCGGACCTGGCAATCGCGGTGGACATTCGCTCGTGGCAGGAAGACGAAGACCCGGTGGCCCTGGTGACGCAGGTTCTGGCGGAACTGGGCGTGAAGACCCTGGCGATCGATCCGGAACTGCCCTTCCACTTCGCGGAACGCGTGCGTCAGGGCGGCTCGGCCGCGCTCCTGGATGCGATGCCGGTGATCAAGCAGTGCCGCATGGTCAAGTCGGCCGCAGAACTGGCGCTGATGCAACAGGCCAAGAACATGACGCTGCTGGTTCATCAGGCAGCGGCGCGCATCCTGCGTCCCGGCATTCGCCAGAGTGAGGTGGTGCACTTCATCGATGCCGCGCACCGCAAGCTCGGCGCCAGCGGATCGAGCTTCTGCATCGTCCAGTTCGGAGAGGCGACCGCCTATCCCCACGGACTTCCGGGCGACCGCGAGCTTCAGGAGGGCCAACTCGTGCTGGTCGATACCGGCTGCACGATCCAGGGCTATCACTCGGATATCACGCGCACTTATGCCTTTGGCGAGGTCTCGCAGGATATCCGCCGGATCTGGGATATCGAGAAGGAGGCCCAGCAGGCCGCCTTCGACGCCTGCCGACCGGGCGAACCGTGCGAGGCGGTGGACTATGCCGCGCGCGCGGTTCTGGACAAAGCGGGACTGGGGCCGGACTACGCTCTGCCGGGCCTGCCGCATCGCACCGGCCACGGCATCGGTCTCTCGATCCATGAGCCCGCCTATCTGGTGCGCGGCGACAAGACTCCGCTGGAGCCGGGCATGTGCTTTTCGAACGAGCCGATGATCGTCGTTCCGAAGCAATTCGGCGTGCGACTGGAAGACCATATGTTCGTGACCGAAACCGGCGCGCAGTGGTTCACCAAGCCGCAAGTCTCGATCGATCGGCCGTTTCCGGAAGCCTAAAGCGGCCAGCAGTACATGATGAGCGGCGTCCCTATCAGCAGCACCAGCACCGATAGGGGCGCCCCGAGGCGGGCGTAGTCGCCAAAGCGATAGCCGCCCGGTCCCATCACCAGGGTATTGCACTGATGCCCGATCGGCGTGAGGAAATCACAGCCCGCGCCGATCGCGGTCGCCATCAGGAAAGCGTCCGGCCGATAGCCGAGATCGGTGGCGAACACCGCGGCGATCGGCGCCACGACCAGCACGGTCGCCGCGTTGTTGAGGAACGGCGTTACCGCCATCGACGCGGCCAGAACCATGGCGACCGCGCCCCATGGCGGCATGTCGCGCGCCAGCCTGGCCAGTTCGGTGGCAAGAATGTCCGAGGCGCCTGTCGTCTGGAGCGTCTCGCTGACCGGGATGAGCGCGCCCAGCATGATGAGGATGGGCCATTCGACGGCCTCGTAAGCGTCGTTCACCGGCAAGGCCCCGGTGATGATCACCGCACCCGCCGCAGCGAAAAAGGCCACGGCCACCGGGACCAGCCCGGTCGCGGTGGTGATCATCGCCGCCGCCAGGATCGCCAGTGCCAGCCAGCTGCTGCGGTTCATGCCGAGACGGATCGATCGTTGCGCCAGCGGCAGCACGCCGAGTTGCCGCAGGCGTCCCGGCATCTCTCCCAGCACGCCCTGGAGGACGATCACGTCTCCCGCGCCGATGACGATATTGCCGGGCTTGTTGCGCAGGATTTCTCCTCTGCGGGAGATGGCCACGAGGCGAAGGCCGAGCCGCTCCTTGAGCATCAGGCGGCCTGCCGTGCTGCCCACGAAGGCCGATTCGCTGCTCACCACTCCTTCGATCACGCCGATCTCGTCCCGCGCGCGGTTGTTGTCGGCAGCGGCCTCTTCTTCCTCGTCATCGTCGAGCGTCAGCTGCGAGCCGGCGATGGCGCGTTCCAGAGCATCGGGCTCGCCGGAGAGGATCAGGACGTCGCCCTGGACGATGTGCATCTCGGGATGAACGTGGCCGCTGAGGCCGGAGCGCAGGACGGCGTTGACTTCGATTTCGTTGTCGTGGCTGGCAAGGAATGCCTCGATGGTTTCCCCGATGGCGTTGGAATGCTCTCCGACCGTGGCCTCGGTGGTATAGTCGGAGATGTTCAGCGCCTCGCCCATGGTCGCGGCAGCGCGTCGGTCTGCCGGCACCAGCCGGTAGCCTATGCGCAGGAATATGAGGCCTACCGCCAGCATCCCAAGGCCGGTCGGCAGGTAATCGAACATCGCGAAGGGCTGGCCCGTCATTTCCTCGCGAACGCGGCTGACGATGATGTTCGGTGACGTGCCGATCATCGTCGTCAGCCCGCCGAGCAGCGAGGCGAAGGCCATGGGCATCAGGAAGCGCGAGGGATTGGCGCCGCTGCGGCGCGCCAGTTGCGATGCGGCGGGCATCATCATCGCCAGTGCCCCGATGTTCTTGATCAGGCCGGACACGACGCCGACCGATCCGGTCAGCACAAGCAGTTGCGATCCCGGCCTGCGAACCCACTGGCTGATCCAGTTCACGGCACGCTCGACCAGCCCGGTCCGCTGCACGGCAGCGGAAAGCACCAGCGCCGAGGCGATGATGATGACGATATCGTCCGAAAACCCGGAGAACGCCTTTTCGGGCGGCACCAGCCCGAGGCTCAAGGCGGCCAGAAGGGCGATGATCGCGGTAACGTCGTAGCGAAAACGACCCCAGATGAAGAGAAGCATCATTCCGCACAGGGTGGCGATGGAAAGCCACTGGTTCAGGGTCATCTCGTCTCGCTCTGGCTGGCCGGTTGTCCGGTACGAAAGTTAAATGCACGAGTGGCTTGCAGGTGCCGTCAAGAATACGCGAAGTGTTCCCGTCGCTGCTGATTTCTCACCAGCTCGGTAACCTTGTTGAACTAGGGGTTGTGCCATAGGTCGCAGCGCAATGGATTGCGAATCGCCGCCTTTACGCCTTTTTGCCAAGGTTCTGGTTCTTCTCTGCGCAATGATGTGCATGGGATGGCCCGGCGCTGGCCTTGCCGAAGTGTTGAGGATCGGCCGGCCCCTCTGCCATTCGGTAAGCGCGGTCGTCGCTGGAAAGGATGCCGTTCCCGCTCGTTTCAAGTGCGAGGGCGATCCCGAGGGATACCAGAAAGGTACGCTCTGGCTTCGTGCGGCGCTGCCGTCCGGAAGGGACGGACAGGATGATCTGTCGTTGATCGTGCACAGTTCGCGGTTCGATCGGCTCCTCGTGACTTTCTCCTATGCGGATGGCGCACGAGAGCAGCAGGACGTGCGCAGCGGCGATTTCGGTACCCACTGGCGCGCCGGCGGCCAGCTGGCCTTTCGCGCGCCGCACCGCGACGTTCCCCTGACCGGCGTAACGATGCGTTTCGACAAGGTGGCGAGTGCCGACCTGTTGCGAATGCGGCTGGTAGGTCGCGGCGAGGAAAGCACGCAGACGACGGGCCTGGCGACCTCCATCGGCGCCGCGCTGGTGCTGCTGCTGGCAGGGGCGATCTATAACGCCTCGCTCGCCGTGGCGGTGCGGCGCCAGTTCTCGGCCTGGCAGGCGGCCTGGGCGGCCTGCATGATCGCCTGGGGTGCGTGCTGGTCGCAGCTTCACCTGTTCTTCTTCCCCGGAATGGCCGGCGCGCTGTCCGCGCAGATCTGCACGGGGCTGTCCTGCCTTGCCATCGCGCTGGCCACCCTGAGCGCCGTCACCGCGCTCGATGCGGGGAGTGTCAGCCCCTGGCTGCGACGCACCGCGCTGGGCTTGACGGCGATCGTCGTGGCGCTCGGCGTGCCGCTGTCGATGATGCGATCCGGACCGTTCGCAGCGCTCGGCGCCGTGCTCGGAATAGTCTTGCTGGCGAACCTCGTGGCGGTGGCCTGCTGCATTGCTCAGGCCTGGCGACGTGGAAGCCCCGAGGCTCGCAGTTTCGCAGGCGCCTGGGCCGTGCCGATGGTCGTGCTGGCATCCACCGAGTTCTTCGATGCCGATCGCATGTTCTGGGGCGGAGGGTCGCAAATCCTCGTGCTCTTCGCGGCCGCCTGGCAGACGCTCTGGCTTTCGGTGGCCGCTTCCCGTTCCCACGCCAGGCTGCGGATCGAACGGGACATGGCGCGTCGTGCCGAGGCACAGGCGCAGGAACTGGCGCGCCGCGATGCGCTGACCGGCCTTCCCAACCGGCGCGGCTTCATGGAGAAGGTCGGTTCCGTGCTGGAAAGGGCGCGGGAACGGGGCGAGGTGGTCGCTCTCCTGCTGATCGACGTGGACTGGTTCAAGTCGATAAACGACGTCTACGGCCATGATGCGGGTGACGTGGTGCTGGCCGCCATCGCGCGCCGCATCGCGCCGCACGAGGACCGGAACTGCACCGTGGCCCGGCTGGGCGGCGAGGAGTTCGCAGTGATGATCGCGGGGCTGGAAGGTTACGATCTGGTGCGGTTCGGCGATGCGCTTCGTCAGCAGATCGCGGCCTGCGACCATGGAGACATCGTGGGGCATCGCAAGGTGACCGTCAGCATAGGCATAGCGGAAGCCTTGAACGGCGCCGAGTTCCGTTCGCTCTATCGGCTGGCCGACGAGGCGCTCTACGAGGCGAAACGGCAGGGGCGCGATCAGGTGGCCATTCGCCTGCTGGACGAGAAGGCTGCGATGGAAGCTCTCTGAAGCAAGTGCTACGCCCGTATCCGGAAAACCCGAAAGCGCCGGGCGACCACATTCTCAAGGTCTTTCCGCTAGATGCGGCCTTATGGACAAAGACCTTCCTTCCTTTCGCCGGATATCCGTTGGAGCCGTGACGGTTCTGGCCACGGCGCTCGCATTCCTGGCGCCGAGCCGCAGCATCGCCGCCACGGCCACGGCCCCCATGGCGGTGACTGCCACGGTGCAGTCCGCCTGCATCGTCGCGGTTACCCCGCTGGCCTTCGGGACTTATGATCCGACATCCGGCTCGGTCAAGGACGGGGCCAGCACAGTGACGGTCACCTGCACCAGCGGAACCTCCTTCACCGTCGGCCTCAATGCCGGATCGACCAGTGGTGCCACCGTTACCACGCGCCAGATGATCAACGGCAGCAATCGGCTCAACTATGCGCTCTAGTAAGTTAGGTGGAATGCCTGCAGTCATGGTATGCTCGGCGGGCGGAGGAACGCCATGCGGTTTGCCCCATCGTTGCAAATACCTCTTGTCCGGTATCCCTTGCTGGCCGAATGGCTCGAACTGCTCGGCAACCTTGGCCGCGCTCCGGCAACACTCGATGCCTATGCCCGAGGGGTCAGCCATTTCCTGGCGTATTGTGAAGTCGTAGGTGTCGCCGCGTCCACGGCCACACTCCCGGATCTCGCGCACTATATTCGATCATTGTCGGAGGGGGCGGAGCGCATCGCCAATGCTTCGCTGCACCAACGGCTGAGTGCCATTCGACTGTGGTATGACCATCTGATCTACCAAGGCTTGCGCTCCAACAATCCGCTGCCCCGCGGACATTTATCGGTTGCGCGACATATATCCGAGCATGCCGGCTTCAGCCGCGGACTTGTTCCCCGCCTCGTCAAGCTTCCCTCCGTTCCTACTGATCCGCAATGGGAGCGCATTCTTGCTGTTGCCGCCTGCGACACTGTGCGCAATCGGCTGATGCTGGCGCTAGGCTATTATGGGGCGCTACGTCGCCAGGAACTGACATCGTTGCGCATCAGCGATCTCGATTTCGCGCATAGATTGGTGACGCTGCGTGCCGAGACGACGAAGAGCAAGCGGGCGCGGATCGTCGCCTACAGTCCCCAGGTCGCGCCAATGCTGACCTTTCACCTTCATGCTCTCGCGCGGATCGATGGTCGGGCCAGCCCGCTGTTTCGCTCAGACTCGGATCGTAATCGCGGCGCACCACTATCGATCTGGTCGTGGAGCAAGATTGTTGCCCGTTGGGCCAACCATGCCAAGGTTGAAAATTTCAGCACGCACAGCCTGCGGCACTTACGCCTCACGCACCTGGCACGGGCGGGCTGGCGCCTCCATGAACTTTCCTCCTATGCTGGCCATGCCGATCCTAAGACGACTATGGTCTATCTGCATATTGCCGGCGCCGATCTCTCGCAGCGCATGGCCCGGTCAATCGGTCACATTGATGCGCGAGTTGGCACTTGCCTGTTCGGTCCATTCCATGACTGACGTCGCATTTAACAATGTCTATGCCGCGTTTGATCCATCGCCCTATGGCCTTGTGGGCGCACTGACGGATGACGAGATTGCGGCTCTGCATCGTCGGCGAAAAACGCCCTTTGTGGACTTCGAGCGCTCGGCGCCACGTCTTGTCGCTCCACTGCTGGCAATCGCGCAGTGGGGAGACGTGTCCGAGGCCAAACGCGAAGCAAGCATCATGGCCATCATGGAAGCGGTAGTGCGCGAGAAACTTGCCTACTGGCAATGGGATAAGGCGGCGTGGCTCGCCGTGCTCGAACGGACAACAGGATCACGCCCGTTCCTTACAGCTATCGCTTATCACCTTGGGGGTCTTCGCGAGGTGAGAAACCTCGCCACTTTCCGCCATTCTGGTGTGTATGCCCGAGCAATCTTCGGCACCGGCATCTTCTGGCGTGAGCACAAGAGGCTCGCGTCAACATTATGTTCGCTTGGCTATGCGCAACGAACGCTCGACATGTTCCTCGCCAGTGTGCTCGGGCATCTCATGCTCGAGAACGGAGATCCCCGGTTGGAGACCTTCACGGTCGATCTCCTGCAAAAAGGGCAAGGTAGCCGAAATGGCGGCGTGGCGCGCGCGGTCGGCAAAGTTTCGAATGGGCTGGCCGCCCTGGGCATTATCGAAACCCCGCTGCGCATGCGCAGCTACGTGGGATGGAAGGACAAGAGCAACGAAGGTGTGCCGAAGGAGTGGGCACAATGGTGCGCTCGCTGGCGCGACACATCAACCTTGCGCCCTAGAACCCGCGAAACGAACTACGGGTTTGTCCTTCGCGTTGGCCTGTGGCTGGCGAAAGAGCAGCCACAAATTCAGTCGCCGGCGGACTGGGACGCATCGACGTGCGCGATCTTTCTTGCTGCTGTGGACCGGATGACCGTGGGCGAATGGTCGCTCGATTCCGCACCGCAGCGCAGGGCCAAAACGCATGGGATGCCGATCGCCGCCAATTCCAAGCGGACGTTCCTCCACGCGATGCGGCGCTTTTTCATCGACATTGAACTTTGGGGATGGATCTCGCTGCGGTTCAGCCCCCGTTACCACTTAGCGACGCCCAAGGCGGTAACTTTCAACAGCGGCGTCAAACCGCGCGTGATCGATGAAGCCATGTGGCTGCGGCTGATCTGGGCCAGCCTCAATCTCGAACAGGACGACCTTCTATCCGAACAATGGTATCCTTTAGCATTGATCCGGGCTCTCGCTGTTGTTTGGACGCATTGCGGCCTCCGACAAAATGAGGTGGTGCGACTCGCATTGGGTTGCGCCAAGGCGCAGGCCGATGACATCGTTAACGAAGACGGCAGTACCGTAACGGCGGGTACGCTGTGTTATCTCGAGGTTCCCGCCAGTAAGACCTTTCGCGCCTATGTGAAGCCGGTCTCTGCTGTTGTAAAAGAACGCATTGATGCCTGGGCAGCGCAGCGTCCTGCTGACCAGGCGCCGCTCCTCGACGAACGAACCGGCGAGCGCGTCAATTTCCTGTTCCAGTACCGCGGTCGCCGGGTGGGCGTATCGCTGATGAACAAGACGATCATCCCGATGCTGTGTGCGAAGGCCGGACTACCGGCGAGCGACAGCATGGGGCCGATAACCAGCCATCGCGGCCGGGCCTCGGCCTTGACCGCGCTCGCCAGCGTTCCCAAGGGCATGTCACTGATCGAGCTCATGGAGTGGTCGGGGCATACTTCACCTACCTCGACGATGCACTACATCCGGGTGCGGCCTACGCGTTTGGCAGCCTCTTTCGCACAAGCCGATCACATGGCGCATATGGTGGCTGTCCTCTTCGATCATGACGCCATCGCGCGCAAATCAGACGAGCCCTATGCTTTCTACGATCTAGGCGATTCCTACTGCTCAAATCCCTTCTGGAGCGCATGCCCGCATCGGATGGCATGTGCGGGGTGTGATTTCAATGTTCCTAAGGCAAGTGCTCGGGCTCAAGCTCTGGAAAGCCAAGCCTCGATCCGCCGCTATCTCGAGGAGGTTCCTCTGAGCGTTGAAGAGCGTTCGATAGTTGAAGGAGATGCAGAGAAAATCGCCGCATTCATTGGGAAGCTGAATCACGTAGCTACGCCAGACGGTCGCACCCCCGCCCAGATAGATTTGCAGCGGCGCCACTAACAGTAGGTTTAAACCGCGCCGGGATTGGGGTGGTTCAGAGTGATCATTGCCTCCTGCCGGGTTTGGCGATAAGATCGAAGGACTCCTGGGAGACTTCTCACCCATTGGAGGTTTTGGCGCTAGTCTCCAAAGAGGCGAACGTGGGCGGTGAGGACTTTGGCGATTGCCGCCGCCCTACCATGGACGATAGGCGCAACATGAAAAATAATTCAAACGTACGCTGACACAGTTGACCGCGAAGTACGGCTTGCTCATGTTTCCCTAAAGCCAACAGACCCGCAGGATTTACAGCACTCTCCACGATAGCAACGGCGCGTCACCGCACGATTTAGCCGCACCTGTCGAAAAAAGCGCGTCTTTCGACAAGCCAATGGCAGCGCCTGCCGGAGCCAGGCAGCAGCGGACGTTCGCTCACGCTGGAACCAGTCTTTCTAGAGATGGACATCTGCCGGCTGATTACGCGCCCATGTCCGCTGTTCGAAACTCGTGAAATCCATCGTTCTTACCCTTCTCGATCGGGGTCGAATAAGCTACCTCCTCGGCGGTTGGGCCTCCGTTATACCTGGCGCAGCCCATGATTGTGGTGATGTCGAAATCTCTTTAGGGGTTTAAGGACGTGGGAGATTTCATGCCAGCGAGCACAACTGAAGAGTTTGAGTTTAGCTTGGCCGGCCGCGTGCGAAACTTAGGTTTTGCTCCGTCCCCCTTGAACGCGCTTTTTCCGCTGTTCGAAGCGATCGCTAACGCGTTGCACGCAATCGAAGCTCGATGGGATCGCGATGCCTCGCGCGACGGCCGCATCGTTGTGAAGGTACTGCGTGGAGATGGCGGAGACGAGAATCCCCCGGTGTTGGGCTTTGTCGTCGAAGACAATGGAGTTGGCTTGAACTCTGACAATTGGAAAGCTTTTCGCACTGCTGACACCGCTAGCAAGATCAATCGCGGTGGTAAGGGCGTCGGCCGGTTATCTTGGCTCAAAGTGTTTAAAAACACAAGCGTGGCCAGTAGTTTTTCTCAAGGTTCGGAAGTTCTATACCGGACGTTTGACTTCGCTCTTAAGGAATCGACTTCCACCCCCCTGCATAACCATTCAATCAGTTCTGGTAGTGACGCGTCGAAAATCGGAACAAGAATTCACTTAGAGCCTTATGTTGACGCTTATAGCGTCCATTGTCCTCGTAAAATTGAAACGATAGCGGCTCAGATCATCGGTCACTTCCTTAGAAACTTCGCCAGCTACGAAGTGCCGAGCTTCATACTTATCGACGGCCACGAGAGAATTAATCTGCTGGATTTCTACAGCGAGAACGTGGAATCCGAAGTAGAGGAAACACTGTCAGTGGAAATTGCTGACGGCGCCGACCCAATCGTAGTTGATGTCTACCACATTCTCCTGAAAAAGGGTTTGCGCCTCCATGAAGGCGCTAAGCATTGGTGCTTATATGTTGGTGATGGAAGAGTAGTCAAAGACGAAAAGATTGATAATCAACTTGGTGTTGGATACGTTGGCGAGAATGGCGATTGCGTGTATATCGGCTTAGTGGCCGGAGATTACCTCAGTAGTCATGTAAATCAGGAGAGGACGAATTTCACCTTCTCCGATAGCGACTATCGCACTCTGCATGCCTCGACGGTAGTAGCGGCTAAGTTGCATCTTGCGCCATATATCGACGCAGTGCGGGCTAAACAGTCGGAGACGACTTTACGTGTTATTAGGGAAAACCCACAATTTCTTGCTATCGCGAATGATGTTCCGGCGTTCGTAGAAGAATACCTTTCTCTTAACGCTAAATCAGAAGAAGACATATACCTTGAGCTCGCTCGGCAACGTCGGCGCAAACAGAGGGAAACTAAGCGCGAGATCAGGGCTCTTTCTAACACAGACGGTGAAGATATTGATGAGCGTGTCCAAAAGCTTGCCAGCGCAATCAATATGGATAAAAAGGCTTCGTTAGCGGAGTATGTTATCAAGAGAAAAGAAATCCTTGATCTTCTTGATAGCTCTTTGGCTTATGCTGATCCGCAATCAAGAAATTATCTGAGAGAGGAGATCGTTCACGATCTAATTATACCTATCCGATCGGATGGAGAATCACTCGATTATGAAGATCACAATCTTTGGGTTCTTGACGATCGCCTTGCATTTTATTCTTATCTCAAATCAGACAAGCCGTTTAATACCTTCCTTACTGACACCGAAAGTCGGCGGGAGCCGGACGTGGCGGTTGTTTTCGATCGGTCGCTTGCTTTCGATAGGGAGGGGACGGATGAGCCGATCGTGATCGTGGAGTTCAAGCGGCCCGGCCGGACTGCCTATTCCCATGATGATAATCCGGTAACTCAAGTCCTCGAGTATGTTAATATAATGCGCAACGGAGGCGCTTTCAAAGATCGTACTGGACGTATTCGAAAGCCTATCCCTTTAAGCACCCGGTTTATCTGCTTTGTAATTGCCGATTTCACACCAAAACTGCTGGAAATGGTGTCGATATCTATTGCTCAGAATAAGAGCGCTGATGGCGAAGGATATTTCGGATTTTCTCCCATCCACAACGCGGTTGTAGAGGTGCTGCCTTACAACAAGCTTCTCCATGATGCGCGCTTGAGAAATGAAGCATTTTTCGCTAAACTCGGTCTTACCTGAGCCAAGTGTCGGTTCTCCCTAATAAGCGGCTTCTGAAATGGCGAAAACCGTCGGCCCTTCACCCTGTCCGGAGTATGCCGAGCGGGAGTACGAGGAATCTGCCAAAATCGACGCATCGGCGAGCTGGGCAGGTCGTGTCCCACGGGGTGGTGTAGGAAGGTTTTCCTGAGAAGGGTGGCCACCGTCGATCTTCTGGCAGGGTTCGGATGCGAACTCGAACCTGGAGAAGAAGACGATGACCGACGACAGAATGGCCCTTGTTGAGCTGATTGAGCAAGGGGCTGACAGTGATTTGGTGCGCGAGATGCTGGCTTTTGCCGCTGAGCGCATGATGGATATGGAGATTGAGGCGAAGACCGGGGTTCCTGCCGGTGCTCGTAGTGCAGCCCGGCTCAACCACCGTAACGGCTATCGCGAGCGTGGTTGGGACACCCGCGCTGGCCGGATTGATCTGGCAATCCCGAAGCTGCGCAAGGGCAGTTACTTCCCGAGTTTCCTGGAGCCGCGCCGGACCGCCGAGAAAGCTTTGGCAGCGGTAATTCAGGAGGCTTATGTGCACGGGATCTCGACTCCTTCGGTCGATGATCTGGTCAATGCGATGGGCGCCAGCGGCGTATCGAAGAGCCAGGTCAGTCGTCTGGTTGCACCCTTGTCACAACGACTACGGCGAAGCGACGCCACCAGCGGTCCGCGAAAAACCTCGAAGTCTACGACAGCGGACAGGCGCTCCAGCGGGTCGCCCGCCGCGCTCAACCCATCATATCGGTCCGAAACCCCTGCGGCCTTCGCCGCTGAACTGCATAAGCAATGGCCTCCTTCGCTACGCCCTACGGGCTCCGCTGCGCAGGCCATTGCTCAACCCGCGCTCATGCGCAACAAAGCTGCCCGGCTCTAATCCGCGCTGGTGGAAACCAGGGGGTCACGTCAAACTCGATCGATGTTAGACGTCGACTTTAAGTTGAGATTTAATGATCTTTAGCGCTTCAACGACAGGATCATCTGCGTTGCAGTTATCAGTTCGTAAAACAGAAATTGGCGTGGGGAGCGCGTAAACAATTTCGATAGCAGCGTGCTCATCTGCTGCGCATACAAATGTATTATTTATTCCGTCATTCACACTTTTTTTATTTTCGCTAGATGCTATGATGATATTAAAAACGTTTGAGCGAAGTGCGTCAAATTTTTCAATGCTAAGCTCTGCTTTCTTGCTGTATGTTGTCGTCCATTTGCTGTTGACATAGGAGGCTATAGTCAAAACCAAACTTGCCTTCTGACTATCAATGCGTCGGAAATTCCAAATTTCAGCAGTTTTTTTACGAGAATTCATCGATATTGATCTGAGCATGTCAGGTTCTGATGTATCACGGGTCTCGATGTGCAAGTCCCTTGCTATTTCTCGATCCCAGGTTAGTGAGCCGTGTGCAAGGCAGCCATTAGAATAAAATATTGTTGTGATTAACAAAATAAATTGGCTTGCCTGCCGAAATGAAAATGGCCTTACCATGACGATTCCTTCCGAAAGGATTCACTTAAAACGGCTCCGGATGTCAGCGGCGATCCCGCAAAGTGATCTCTATTTTCTGAATAATCGCTTAATTCCGACCCGGCCTCAAAGGTGGACATAGCGCTTGCTATATTTCCTGCAGCCAACAAGACATTAGCCGGCGCCGAGTCGGTTGATACATCACTTTTACGCGCCCAAATAACGTCGAGCGAAGTATCTGAGAAAGATTTTCCATCGCTAACACGTACAGTTATTGTCGACCTTGACATAGCATTAGGTGCTGTTGCGTTAACATACAACTGGCCGTTTGTAATTGACCATGAACTACCACTAGCGTAACCTTGCTTGTCGATTATGCTATAGGTGAGGGCATCACCGTCAAGGTCTGCAGCTGCTATAAGCCCCAATGAACCGCCACGGAATGTGCTTTTAGCATAATACTCGCTCAAAGATATCAAATATGGCTTGGTATTGGCGGAGGTCATTATACTCGACATCGAAAATGACTGGCCTCCAATGTTTACCTGCTCTATTGGATTAGATGCGTAGTCGATTGCTGGCATGATGACTACGTTTGTAAGGTCGCCTATTGAAGGATCGGAGATATTATTACTATTTATCCCTAATTCAACCCACCCATTATCAAGCCTAACCACCAGCTGGCTTCTATTAAAAGATGCTCCGAAATCGATAGTATCATATCCTTGATCGTCAAATATAGCTACTCTGCCTTCGCCTCCAATAATGCTATACGTGTCATCACCAAATCCACCATCGAGTACGCTAGCCGAAAAAGAGGAGGATATGTAATCATTTCCAGCATATCCTTCTATAAATGCACCTCGATAACCGGGAGTCATGCTTAAAGGCTCTCCAGCCGCCGTGCCGCTGATGCCTTGGATGACACCTCCGTCCACAAATGTAGCTAGATCTATTTCCTTCTTATTAGCTAGCCTCGCGATTTTAGAAGCTGCGCGATCATATACCGTGGTATGCCCTGCTTCATTCGTTCCAAATCGTGAGTAGTCGGCGTCTAGCGTAGTTCCATCTCCTTCCAGCATATGAAATAACTCGTGCAATAGAGTTGTATTCAGGCGCTCATTCACACCAGATCCGATTTTATTGGGATCAACTTTGATCGTATGGTAGGCATTTGGTTGCCCATCACCGTCAATGTCTACTCCGCCGGAACGAATTCCTCCATATAATCCATAATTATTGCCTATGGCAGTATCGCCAGCAATATTTAGGTAGCGTCCGTTTGCAGCAGCCGAGACTAGGTCTGCTGTTAGTTCGGCCACGAACGTTGTTAATAGATTTCGTTGGCTATCGCTTTTGATTTGCTGGACAGATGCCATGAGGCTTCCGTCAAGAGCTGATGTGATGACAGAGAAAAAATTCGCGAACGTTTTTTGGACGTCTCTTCCGTTTAAATTTGTGAAAACGACAGTTAAGGTAGATCCTTCTACATTGACTACTAATTTCACAGAATCATTAGGAGCAAGCGGCTTTATATCTGTCTTCAGTCCGGAGGACGTCGTAATTTGCCGAGATTGACCGGTGCCCATGTTTCTATGAACGGCACTCACGGACCAGGAGGGTACTACGCCGGTTGCGCTACCATCTATTCTGTGAGCGGTTACAGTTATTACCTCGTCTTCAGCAGCCATTGCAATCTCCTAGAGTTTCAAAAGATTTGATTTCTAGAGTTCCCTCCCTACTTGAGAAACGCTCAATATTAAGGTGCTTATAAGATAGCTTGCAGCGGTTCTCGAACCCGATTCTTATGCTTAAGGAATGCATTCGCGAATAGTCCCGCAGCGATGGGACCGCCCATGAAGCTGGTTCTGCTCGCGCAGGCCTGCAGCGTCAGAAGAACTCTGACTGCGGCGACACCGGCGACAAGCCGGCATCTCACGCTCGTGTTTTGCGATGCCATACGACTTTCGCTGAAGCTTAACCTCACTGCTCTCGCCCTGCCTGCTGGATGCTCTTTTGAAGCGGACTGAAAAGGTACGATATAATTCGTCTTGTCCCAGTTTTGACGTCCACCGTTGCTGCCAGACCAGGAGTTAGCGCGTACCGAGAACCGTTCGCGTTAATAAAGTTTCTCGCCAGCGTGATGGTGGCAATGTAGACAAGCCCTAAATCTTTATCCTGGACGGCATCCCGACTAATCGAGCGCACTCTTCCCGGTACAGTGCCATAACGCGTGAATGGGAACGCTTCTAGTTTTACAGCGGCATCCTGTCCGGCGCGGACAAAACCCACATCTTTATTGAGAATTTTTACTTCGACTTCAATTCCGCCTCGGCTAGGAACGACTGCCATCAGCGGCTTTGCCGCTTCCACGACACCGCCCACAGTATGAGCGTCCAACTGCTGCACAGTACCGTCGACCGGCGAAACAAGACGCTGAAACCGGCTCATTTGCCGCGCTTTGGTCACTTCCTCGTGTCGTAAGATGGCGTCGGCCTCTGCCTTGGCGAGATCTGCCAGTGCGGTATGACGCGCCTGTTCGCGCGCCTCACGGCTTTGCTGCTCGAGTTTCCCAGCTTCAGCAAGTCCACGACTAATCTGAGTGACTGCCACATCCCGATCGCCAGCTTCCTGGCGCCTCTGCCTTTGCAATTCCAAAAGGCGCTGGCCCGGTGCATATCCTTTGGCATCAAGCCAGCTCATACGTTCGATCTGTCGGTCGAGAATAGGAACAGTATCCGACAGCCTGGCCACCTGCGCACGCGCCGATTCCGCATCCGAAAGCGCCGAGCGACGGGCAGAGGACAGGCTGGCCGTAGTCGCCTCGATTTCCGCGAGTTGTGCTGCGATCAAACGGCGCTGGGTCTCGGCAATCTCGGGAGACGTTCCAGGCGGCGCTACAAAGTGAAGCCCTTTACCGGAAAAGGCATCGGCAATGGCGCGATTGCGGGCAATGTCCAGCTCCGCCGAAGCCAGCGCCTTCTCGGCCTGGGCAAGGTCTGCCCCTGTAAGCGTGGGGTCAAGGTCGAGCAGCGCCTGGCCCTTATGCACCACGTCGCCGTTCCGGACGTAGATCGTCCTGACGACGCCCTGTCCCGGCGACTGGACAAGCTTGGTGTTCCCGGTCGGGATGAGACTTCCTGGCGCCGAGGCCACGACATCCACCCGCCCGAACACCGTCCAAGCAATCGTGATGGCAAGGCCGCCTAGCAGCACCCATGCCGTGACCCGCGCGGTCGGCGACACCGGACGCTCTGCGACTTCGAGCGCTGCCGGCAGAAAATCGGCCTCCCGCGTCGGAACAAAATTCTTCGCCCGCTCCTTCTCGGCCCGCAGCGCCTCGCGCAGCACGTCCCAATGATGGCCCCAGGCGCTCATGCGACGATCCCTCCGCTCTGTCGGCGGTGCAGGTCGGCATAGCGACCGTTCACCCGTAGAAGCTCTTCGTGGTTGCCGCGCTCGACGATCCGGCCTGCTTCAAGGGCGATAAGGGTATCGCATTGCCGGACGGCAGAGAGACGATGGGCGATGATGATCACGGTACGTCCCGCCGCCATCGCCTTGAGGTTGCGCTGGATGATCTCTTCGCTCTCGGCATCGAGAGCGCTGGTGGCCTCATCAAGAATGAGGATGCGCGGCTGATTGACGAGGGCACGTGCAATCGCGAGACGCTGCCGCTGCCCGCCGGACAGATTGGTGCCGCGCTCCTCGACAAGCGTATCGTAGCCTTGCGGCAGCTTGACGATGAATTCATGTGCGCCGGCAAGCTCAGCCGCGGCCATGACCTTCTCGATCGGCATGGCCGGATTGGAGAGCGCAATGTTTTCCCGGATCGTCCGGCTGAACAGGAGGTTCTCCTGCAGCACGACACCGATCTGACGCCGCAGCCAGGCCGGGTCAATTTGGGCGATATCGACCCCATCGATCGTAACCCGGCCTGCGGCCGGCACGTAGAGACGCTGCAAAAGCTTGGTGAGCGTCGATTTGCCCGAGCCGGACGACCCGACGATGCCCAGCGTTGAACCGGCAGGCACGATCAGATCGATATCATCAAGCGTCCAGGGACCGTCCAGACCATAGCGGAACTTGACGCCCTCGAAGGCGACGGCGCCTTTGAGCTGCGGTAGTGCGACGCGGCTACCCGTGCCGGGCTCGACGGGCTGGTTCAGCACGTCGCCGAGGCGCTCGATGGCAATGCGCACCTGCTGGAAGTCCTGCCAGAGCTGGGCCATGCGGATGACCGGACCTGACACCCTCTGGGCGAACATATTGAAGGCGACGAGAGCGCCGACCGTCATGTCCTTGTCGATCACCGCGCGCGCACCGAAATAGAGGATCAGCACCATGTTGATCTTGGAGATCAGCTGGATCAGCTGGCTGCCGGTATTCCCGAGATTGATGACCTTTTGCGATGCGAAGCTGTAGCCGGCGAGCTGGCGCTCCCAGCGATCCTGCCATTGCGGTTCCACGGCGCCAGACTTGACGGTCTGGATGCCGCCGATGCTCTCGATGAGCAGGGCATTATTAGCCGCCGAGCGTTCGAACTTCTCCTCGATCCGCGCGCGCAGCGGTCCCGTGATGAAAACGGCGACAGCGATGTAGCAAGGAATTGTCAGAACGGTAATGAGGAATAGCTGGGTCGAGTAAAACCACATTACGATCAGGAAGATGACCGTAAAGATCGGATCGATGAGGACCGTCAGCGAGGCGTTGGTGAGAAACTCGCGGATCGTCTCCAGTTGGCGCACGCGCATGGCGATGTTGCCGACGCGCCTCGCCTCGAAGTACGACAGGTTGAGCCCGAGGAGATGTCGGAAAAGCTTTGCACCAAGCTCGACGTCGATCTTCTGGCTCGTCTCGGAATAGAGGCGGGTGCGCAGCCATCCGAAGGCGGTCTCCCAGACCGACACGACGCCGAACCCGATCACCAGGATGGTTAGGGTGTCGAGGGTATTGTGGACCAGCACCTTGTCGATGACGTTCTGGAAGAACAGCGGTGAGGCGAGCCCTAGCAGGTTTATCCCGAGCGTGACTAGCAGGACCTCGCCTATCAGGCGGCGATACTTGACGATCTGGGGAATGAACCATGTCACGTCGAAAGCCCGGCTGACACCGCCGACGCCTTCGCGGGTAGTAAGGAGCAGAAGTTCGCCCAACCACATGGCCTCGAGCGCATCCCGGTCGATCTTCATGATCTGAGGCTGCATGCCGTCCGCCGCATGGCAGGGTGGCTGGATCAGCACTTCATCTTTCGCTGCGCGGGCGATCACGAACCACCCTGCAGGACCGTTGGCGAGCGCTGGAAGCGGCATTTGACGAAGCTTGTCGAAGGTGGCGCGCAGCGACTTGGCGCGCACTTCGTCTTGCCGCTTGGCAAGCCGCTTCAGATCGTCGGCATCGATGGCGCGGTCATGACCGAGGCTATGGCGCAGTTGCTGCGGATCTACAGCGATCCGGTGGAGCGCGAGGACCGTCGCGAATGCGAACAGGCCGCTATCGTCGCGCGAAAGCGTAGCGTCTGCCAACTCAGAATTATGCATATCATTCATTGGTTGGCCCCCGTTGAAACGTTCAGGTCAGAGGTTGCGGGGGCGCTTGTGGCGAGTGGGCGCTCTCGTGCAAACGTCGGAGGCGCGAGGACGGGTTCGGGCGCAGCGCTGTCGGGCATCGAGAGGGGCTGGGGCTGGGGCTTGCTGCCAGGCGCGGCGATGCTGTCTATCGCGCGCACGGCAACGCCCCATGGTACGCCGCTGCGGTTCTCAGCCCTCCGAGTATAGGCGGCAGGGTCATAGGTCGCGGCGCCTTGAACTAGGCGTCCCGCCTCAAGTTGGCCAAGTTGTCGAAGCAGGTAGGCCTGCGCGACATAGCTGTCGCGCTCGCTCGTCAGTACGGCGATTTCCGTCTCGCGAAGGGAATTCTGTGCGTAGAGCACGTCGAAGGTCGAGCGCAGGCCCTCACGGTATTCCTCGAACGTGCCGTCATAATAGACCCGCGCGGCCTTCAACTGGACATTTTGGGTTGCGACGTTGCGCTCGGCGGTGATCCACTGGTTCCAGGCATTGATGATAGTTTGCGCCACCTGCCGCCGGGTTGCGACGATACGCAGACGATCGGCGCTTTCGCGGTTTTGGGCCTGAGCCACCATGGAGCGGATACGCCCCCCGGCGATCAGCGGGATCTTAAGCGTCGCCCGCCCGGTGAAGGTCACGTCCTGATCGCGGTGGTGGAAAGGTACGGCCTCGCCGTTCGTGCCGGCCACACCCTGCAGCGACAGGCTGGGGCGACCTTCGGCTTTGGCGACTGCGATCTGCGCCTGCGATGCCTTGTCCTGCGCGATGGCTTGCCGAAGGTCCGGGTTCGCTTCCTCCGCACCCGCAAAAGCCTCATCGATCGTCTGCGGCAATCCCGGCAGAGCCGGGGGCTGGGCCAGGATGCCGGGTTCTCTTCCGACGATAGTAGCAAAAGTCGCGCGACTGGATTCAAGCTCAGCCAAAGCACCGTCGAGCTGGACCTGGGCCGCTTGCAGCTGGGTCTCTGCCTGCGCTATATCGGTTCGGGTCAGTTCACCTGCTTCGCGTCTTGCCGCCACTTCGTCGAGCATCTTGGCGAGGACTTCGACGTTGGTCTTGCGGATGGCGACGACTCGCTTGTTTCGGCGCACATCGCTATACGCGGCAATCAGGTTGACCAGCATGTCGCCTTCGTCGCCGCGCAAGGCCTCCCGCCCCGCATCGATGCTTGCGCGAGCGCCGGCGACAGCGTTACTGACCCGGCCCCCGGTATAGAGCGGTTGCTCGGCAATGAGGCTGGAGGCAAGGCTGTGATGTTCGATGGTGGGATCGTTGAGCCGGTCGACAAGGGGCCGGGAAGCTTGCGTCGCGCGCCCCGGCAGCGTCAGGTCATACTGACCCGAAACCTGAAGGTCGATGGTGATCCGTGCTCGGGCGAGTGCGAGGCCAAGTTCGTCATCGGTTGCGCGCAGATCGTAGCGGGTAGCGGCAAGCGAGGGATTGGAGACATAGGCTTGCACGATGGCTGCTGCGAGGCTGTCGTTGGGTTGTTGGTCACCTGTGGCCATGGTGTCAGTCGTCACTGGCAAGTCGAATCCGGCCAAAGCGATGGACGCGCGCATTCCTCTCCCAGAAGCCGCATGGAGCCCCTGGAATGGCACGAGCAGAACTGTGGCAAACGCAACTTTGCCGTACATACGAAGATACATGGTAACGAGGACTGCCCATCCGCCAAGCCGAGCAAACCACAATAGAATCGCTCAGGCACGTGGTCGCATCTGCCTGAGCGTGGGTGACGCGCTTTTCGAAAGCGCGACGTCAGCGGCTAATTAGCCGTCGAGAAGGCGCTGGCGGCTGACTCGCCGCTCGCGAAACAACGCGAGCTCAGCATTGCGATCATAATACGCGATCTTCATACCCCCCCCCCGAATACTCCAGTCGATCAACGACTGCCATGTTTTAATGGCAGGGTTCAGTCGAAATGTAACAATTTTTTTGCACCTGTTACGAAGGCTTGCAGAAAATTAATCGTGAGGTTCCGAAGTAACCACAGCGTGTTGATTGCCACTGACCCGGGAATCGAGGAAACATACAAGCTAGACCAAGCATGCAATCGCCTGAGTACTGTAGACGCGTTCGATGAAGACCGAGAGTCGCTCGGCGACATCGGCAAAGGTCTCGTAGCCGGTGATGTAAACCTCCTCAATTTTCAGCGTCTTCATAAAGCTTCGGCTTCCTCGTTGGTGAGCTTCCCCCGATCGAATAGCGTCAGCCACAGATGGATGAGATGGGCGGACATGTTGCATTTCCGCTGAACATCCGTTCGGCCGATCACTCCCGCTCGGATATTGCTTCCCGTTTCATTACACGTAACACCGATGCATAATTATCGGATTTCGACATAAGGGACTTGAAACTTTTTGTGGAACCGGATCGACGCGTGGTATCCAAGACAATCATGCTCAGAAAATTCGCAAAATCCTCGGATTATTGGAAGTTCAGGTGGTCTGGATGACCTGCCATTTCCATCCTTAAAGTTGCCCTCTCAAGGCAACTTGAATGGCCAATGGTCGATTTGGTGAATAGTAATTGGCGCATTACATTCCGCTTTGTCGGTCCGATGCTGAACTTGTAGATTATCAGGGCTATTGAGGACATGACCATGATGCAAAATCCTCCCCATCCCGGCAAAACTCTCAAGGACGAAGTGATCGCGCCTTTGGGTTTGTCTGTCACCGAGGCGGCAGAACGGCTTGCAATGTCGCGAGTTGCTTTGTCGCGAGTGCTGAACGGGAAGGCTGGCATCAGCCCCGACTTGGCGCTGCGGCTTGAGCAGGCGGGGGTTAGCACCGCGCGCGCTTGGGTGGCATTGCAGGCCAACTATGATCTTTGGTGCGCGAGGCAGCATCAACAGCCGCCAGTGAGAGCCTTGCGGGACGCAGCCTGAAGGCAATCCCGTCCCGACATAGCATAGTGGTAAATGATTAAGGCGCGCACTGTAAGCTTGGCTTTCAAATGGGGGTAATGCACGTGTGGCCATTTTCTAAAAAGCGTAACGTTGAGGTATCGAGCGAGAGCGCCGTCGAGGCTCCAGCGGGCCTCACTCCTGAGCAGATGGAGCAAGTGCTGTTGCTCCATAAGGGCGAAGGCGCTCATTTTTCGCTTTTCTACGCCAATCTCAATGGCCATGAACATGAAGTCATCACGCCAGATACAATCCATGAGTTTATCCAGGTCATTCAGGCTGAACCAAACTTCACTGAAAATGGACGGACCTATGCAGCCAATCCGCGCCAGCGGTGATCGTGAACACCTGTGCGACGAAATCATGCGTCTCGCGGCGCGACGGCACTTTCAGCGCCCTGAAATTCAAATCGACACGCCGGTGCCGGGGAAAATCGTTGAGCACCATTGGCCACTGCCGGAGGGACGCCCAATGCTCCTCGACCTCGCGACGACTGCCGGCAACGTGATAATCCGTCACCTCGACACCAACTAGCACGCCGTCGACGCGAAGAAGGAAATCGGGCCGCTCAGCTTGGTCGACCTTGCTGTCGTCGACCGAGATAGCGGCCGCAGCAAGATAGGCGTCGAGGTTCCGACGCTCCTCATCCTTCTTGGACAGCCGCGTCACAGATCGACCGCGAAGGCTGGAGCCAGGGTATCGAAAGCCACGACGTTCACACCGATCTTGTCGAGATTGGCCTCGATAAATGCTGCCGCATCGGCCCGCTCACAGGCCCAGATGCGGTCAGCGGCCGCCGCGACGGTTGTGAGATTGACCCGTCTGATCAGCTCGGCCGGCGGAATGCGATCCAATATTTGCTCTGTCTCTGCAGACCGCGCGCCAAAGAAGGCGCGGCGCGGGCCGAGCGGCAACTGGATCATGAACTCTTCGCTGGTAAAGCCGCCTTCCCAGTGTATCGGCAAATCTGAAAGTAGAAGCGCCGGCTGATCCGCATCGAACTCGCGAAGCCACCATCGCATACTAGCAAAAGCGTCCATAACCCCGTCGTGCAGGATCATCTTCGGGAGCCAGTTTGTCAGGGCCATGGCCTCCATCACGCCGGGATGATTGCGATTGAACCATTCCTCGGTCGTCGGCCAACCCTCGAGCAGCGTTTCCCTGTCACGTGCGGCTAACGTCGCCCTCAACCGCCTCATCCCTTCATTCCGGAGAAATCTGAGAACATCGGGTTGCCGAACCCGAAGCGAACTCAGGAAAAACGTCCATGCGATCTGTTCATCCTCGGTCAGCACTGCGTGCTGTTCGAGCTTGTCGAGAACCCTTGCCGCATTGCTGTCGATCGGACCGAAGAACCGCTTCTCTAAGTGATCCTCGCCCACGCCAAGCGCATTTGCCAGGATTCCGTACAGATCCTTCTCAAATCCCGTATATTCGGGCGCACGCTCGCTACAGACGAGACGCCCGTTTCGGACGGAGAAACAGTGCAATCGGCCTGTTTCAGTGGTCCACCGCCGCAGAAGAAATTGAGGGACATAATGATGTTTCACGATCTGAAACTGCCCTCGGTATGTTTCGTCCGCAACTTTTCTATCTGGTGATTTTTGGTTTTTCTTTCCCGCAGGGTTTGAGGGCTGAAGATGGCCGCCAGCCTTCGGCATCGTCCTCCTGTGCACGTCCGGGCGCGTGAACCGTGCCGCTGACGGGGCTCGGCCGGAGGAAACGATCGCTGGCGGGCGGGGATCTTCGCGGCCGGGCAGCGGCGACCGCAAGCTTCATCTGATTTGCAGCACTTGGATGCGCAGCGCGCCTTGTGAAACCGGTGTTTGCACGGCCAACGGCGTGACGCGTGCCGAATGCGTTTGTCCGCATCGTCACTCCGAAAGTAAGCTCCTGCACGCGGTTGATAGGTGAGCCCATGTGCCGGATAAACAGGCAAACTAGACGGATGAGCATTCTGGGGGTGCGAACCCTCGATCAAGTCTCCCTATCCATGTAATTGAAATCATATGACGCAATCCCCTGAACTCGCCGGCGGCGCCGGCTTCACCTTCGCGGATCAGATAGCAACGCGTTACCTCGCGGCGTTGCTGCTTGGGTCCGGCGCAGCGGGCTTAGCCGAACGGAGGGTGATCCGCGTGGCTCTAGAGCAACGGGATGCTGGTGAGCCACTCGACGACGTTATCGTCGACGGCGAGGCACCGGACGGGTCGGTGGCGCGCCTGAGCCTGCAGGTTAAGCAAGAGATCACCATCAGCGCGGCCGCGGCGAATAAGGACTTCCGCGACATCGTGCGCGACAGCTGGGAGACGATCGACAAGCCCGACTTCCGCAAGCGGGTGGACCGCGTCGGCGCGGCGGTTGGGCCATCGACCGCCGTCGGCAAGTGGCGCGACTTGGTGGCGCTCGCCAAGTTCGCCGCGGACAGCGCCACGTCCGCTGACTTCGCGGTAAGGTTCGCACCCGGCGGAAGTGCATCGAAAGACCACCGCACCGTCTTGAATGACCTCCAGAAGATCACCGCGGAGCTCGGCAGGCCAGCGACCGTCGAGGCGATGCATGCGCTGCTATCCCACTTTGTCCTGATCAGGTTCGACGCTTTGCATGAAGGTGCCACCGACGACCCAATGACGATCGCGCTGGCTGAGCAAGCTCTTGCTTCCGGTCAAGCCAGTCAGGCCGTCGCGCTCGTCGAGCGGTTGCGCGGCATGGCGCGGCGAGGGGCCGGCACGGCGCGATCGTGGAATCGGGGCGCGCTAAGGCTCGACGTCTCGCCGTGGTTCAGGCTCGACACAGATCTAGTTCTCGCCGCAGACTTGGATGCCCTCATGGTCGAGGTGAGGTCAGCCGCGGCGAGCATCCTCGATCGGATCGGCGATGCGACGCTCGACCGCGCGAATTTGCGGAATATGGTGGCGACGGCGCTAGCGGATCGTCAACTCGTCACGCTTCGTGGACTTCCCGGAGCCGGCAAGTCGGTGATGCTGCGCCGCGAGGTAGAGGCGGCGCTGTCTCGCGGGCCGGCGCTGCTGCTCAAAGCCGACCGTTTGACCGGCGGTAGCTGGACGCAATACGCGAACGCGCTCGGCTTGGTGCAGCGCGATCCGATCCCTCTGCTCCGTGAGATCGCCACAGTTGGCACCCCGACGTTGTTCATTGACGGCCTCGACCGCATCGACAGAGCGCAGCGCGGAATAGTGGTCGATCTCCTCGCGGCGCTGGAGGCGCAGCCAGAACTTTCGGGCTGGCGTGTGCTGGCGACGCTCAGGGACTCTGGCGTTGAACCGGTACGCACTTGGCTGCCACGCTTATTCGACGGTGGCCGGATGACTTCGATCGACGTCGGCGTGCTCGGCGACGAGGAGGCGGAGGCACTGGCGGTGGCAAGGCCTGCGCTGCGGACGCTGCTGTTTGGTCCCGAACCCGTCCGAACGCTCGTGCGCAGGCCGTTCTTCGCGAAGGTGCTGGACGATCCCGATCTCGCGTCCGGGACGACGCCGCAGTCTGAGATCGAGCTGATGTCCCGGTGGTGGTCGCGCGGCGGATTCGACGCCCAAGGGACCGAGGCGCGCCTTCGCCAGCGAGCGCTGTTGCGGTTAGTCCGGCTCCGCGCTCTGCAGCCCGACGCTCCGGTCTCCTTGGAGGCGCTTGAGGCTTCGCTGCTCGCGCCGGTCGAGGAGCTCGCGAACGATGGAGTGCTCGAAGACGCCGGCGACGGGCACTTCGTGCGTTTCGCACATGACATTTTCTTCGAATGGTCGTTCGCACAGGCGCTAGTCGGCGCCGGACCGCGCTGGTTAGACGACCTGCGGTCGGCGGGCGAGCCTCCAGTAATCGGGCGTTCCGTCGAATTGCGCGCGCAGGCCATGTTCGTGGCTGACCCGAACGCATGGAGGGAGGCCTTGACCCCTCTGTCGGGCTCTGAACTTCGCAGCCAATGGCGCCGCCTTTGGCTCCTCGCGCCCCTAGGACTACCAGACTTCATCTCGCGTTCGGCAGACTTCGAGGTCGCCGTCAACTCAGGCGACCACGTGCTCTTGCGGTCCGCGCTGGTATGGTTCCAAGCGCAGCACACCGTCCCCAATCCAAGTGTGCTGGACGGTTCCGTCGGGGACATCGCCGATCGCGACGTGCGGATGCGGGCGGCAGACCGGCTAGGTTGGCCCGACGACTTTCGACTTTGGATGCGATTTCTTAGATACCTGGACGTGCGATTAGGCGAAATTCCCCACCGGTTGCTTCCCCAGGTCCTGACCCTTTTCGAGGTGTGGCAGAATGCTATCGCGGACTCCCCCAATCTGATTTCGACGATGATCGTCGGACACGCGGCCGACTGGCTCTCGGAGCTCGAACAACGTCACGAGCGCATGGGGCGGTTCCAGCGGCGCGACGAGAAGGAAGCGGCCGACCCGTGGGACGACGTCGAAAATGCCGATGAGTTCGAGGGTGCGCTGCGACGCCTGCTGCTCCGCGCTGGCCGGACCGAACCCGAGCGGGTGGCGGCCTATCTCGGCCAGTTCGGGCGCGAACGCCCGGCCTCGTCCAAGGCGTTCGAGGACATCATGGCGTTCGCGCCGTTGCTTTCGCAGGCCCTGCCGGCTGAACTCGCGGAGTTTACGCTAAACCACCTCCGACGCGAACTGCCGGAGGACCACCGGCGCCGCCGTCTCGAGGAGGAGAGGCAGTCGGCGGAATACCGGGAAGAACTGCGAAGTCGCCCCGAGGAAAGCCTCGACTGGAGCGAGCAGATGAGCCTTTCGAGCCCCAGCTTGGGATACTGGGGCCCGGAACGCTGGGATTGGGAAGCGCTCTCCATCGAACGAGATTCGTTCGGCTACTTCCCCGCGTCACCGCTACACCAGCCTTTCGAGGCTCTGTTCGAGAACGCGCCGAATGAGGCGCTGAGGGTTGTGCGTTTGATGTCCAATCACGCCATGGAGGCGTGGCGCCAACTCCACCGGCTCCAGCCCAGCAGCGGCACGCCGGTGCCGATCGAGGTTGACTTCCCCTGGGGACGTCAGATGTTTTGGGGCGGTGTCCGAGAATACCTCTGGAGTCGCGGACTTTGGGCACCGAAGCCACTTGCTTCCGCCTACCTCACACTCGACAAGTGGGCACTCGAACAGATCGATGCTGGCGCCGACGGCGACGCGCTGATCGAGCGGATTGTTCGCGGCAACGACTCAATCGCGGCGCTCGGGATCGCCCTCCATGTGGCGCTAGTTAACCCGGCGGTTACGCAGGTAAACGAGGCTCTCGTCACCACTCAACGCCTATGGCGGGCGGATATCCAGCGTTTCGTCCAGGAACCGAGCGTCCGGACGTCGAGCCAGATCGGGTTCTGGCAGGAGCACCACCGCAAGGACGCAATGGCCGTCGAGGCACTCAATACTCTTCCCGTCCGCTCGCAGGAGATTCGGCGCTTGGCCGCCCTCCATGTCCTGCAGGTCGACGCTGCGGCCGCGCAGCGGGTCCGCGACTCTATTAAGGCTTTCACTGATGCCCCGGACTTCGAGCTCGAGGAGGAGCGCAGCCATCCCGGCGCGCGGGACCAGGCGGTTGAGCAGGCGAGGACCCACGCGGCTTGGGGAGATCTCGCCCACTACCGATTGGTGGACGCGCCCGACCAGCCTGAGCGGCAAGCGATCGTCATGGTAAACCCGATCATCCAGGAGCCGGGCGTCCGCGAGCGGTTGGAGGAGGGCCAAGAACACCTGAAGGCCTTCGCCTTGGCCCACTGGGCCGAGAAGTCGTTCGAGGAGAACCGGGTTGCGGCCTCAATGTCGATCGAACAGGGTGTCGCGAACGCCAAATCTCTCGACGATGGGACGCTCTTCGAGCCGGCTGCGGGCGACGACCAAGCCTCGATCCGACGGGGCGCGGTCGCGGGGACCGCGGCGATCGTCGTCGCATTCGCACCGACGGGGCCGGAGGCCGGATGGGCACGGGAGGTGCTAGCGCGTGCCGCCAATTGCGCCGAGGAAGGCGGGCCGCTCTGGTCGTCCGTCGGGATCGTCGCGTGGCACCACGTCATCTTCGTTGCGCGGGCCGCGGCGGCCGACCTGCGCCGCGAGCCCGATTTCAGACGGCACGCGACCGATTTGCTCGCTACGCTGATCCATCCACTCGACAACGTCGGAATGGCGACTTCGGTCCTGCTCGCCTCTCTCTGGGATGTGGCGCCACAGGTGTGCTGGGTTGGGCTTGGGCTCGCGCTTGACCTTTGCATCGTTGCGCCTGGAGACATCGGCGCACACTCGATTCATGATCCCAACGCTGGCAACGAGATACGGCAGCGTAAGCTCCACGCAGCTCTGTCCAAGCTCGATCTCGAATCTGCAGCGCTCCCGCTCCCGCCGGCACCATGGACGGCCACAGAGGCCAAGGACCGGCGGCGCTTAGATAGGCTGCCCAACGGAGAAGATGAGGATGGGACGGCGTCGACACACTGGCGAGCCGCAGACGGATGGTGGCGGTCGGACCGCGCCGGCGAGATACTGGCCAAGCAGCCAAAGGCGGCGATCCTCGCCGCAGGCTTCGAGCATCCATTCGTCTCGTTCTGCGAGGCTATGCTCGCATGGACGATCGACCGGCGGGCACCCGCCTGGGCCGCGCGCGCGCGGGACATCCAGAAGGCGAACGTCTCGGAATGGACCTACCGGTTCGGTGGCGTGCTTGGAGCACTGGTCGGCCTGATTAATCCGCGACATGCGGCAGTAGCCTTCATTGGGCCCATCTGTGACGTTGCCGAGGAGGAAACCTGCTTCGACCTGCTCACGCCGCTGTTTATCTCATTCGCCTGCCAGCACGTGCTGGACAGTCCTGAGGTCGCGCCGGTCACCCCGGTCGTGCTTGAACGTTCGCTCGACCGCCTGCTAGCCGCGCCGACGTTCACACGAACCGGATACCGCGCCGGGGAGATGACCGGATTTTCGATGCCCCAGCTCGCCCAGTGGCTGATGTTCGTCGGGGTCGAGAAAGCGGCACTCGCTCACCGCTTCTCAAACGGCGATTGGTCCGACATCGAGTTTATACTCCCGACAGTCAATCGTTTCGTGCGCACCGCGGGATGGGCGCCGACAGTGATGGAGGACTTCCTCACGCTTGCCGAGCGTGCCCGTGAGAACTTCCCTGCCGAGGCCTTTGCCGATGCTATTCTCGCTGCACTATCAGCACGGGCAGACCCGAGCGCGCGCTGGCGTGGCACGATGATCGCCGCTAGGATCGCTGCACGCGTTCAGGATATCGCCGACCGCGCGTCACCGCTGCCGCTCGCGCTTGGGCGAAAACTACTGTGCATTCTCGATGTGCTTGTCGATCAAGGGGATCGGCGTAGCGCCGCGTTGCAGATCAGTCCGGCCTTTCGTGATCTACGTGTCATCGGCGCAACGAGCACTGCTGACGGCGAGACAACTTTTCGCATGAAATAGGCAGTTGGAGCCTGAGTTTGCACGAATTACCGGAGCCGATGATGTGAAGTACCAGAGCGGAAATCATGGCTAGATACAACGCCTTGGTTGAGGCATGATGCTGATTTGCACGAATGGCGCCAAGAGCGGACCTTCGGAACGATGACCAACACTCCTGTCGCGAATGATGCCGACGTCCCCGAGACGGCACCTGATTTTCAGGCGATGGCGCGCAAAATCATGACGACCGTCAACGCTTCCTATGGCCGCGACTATAGCCCCCAGCAATTGGCCGACAAAATCATAGAACAGCACGTCGCGTATCAAATCGACGGGGCTGTTTTTGCCTTCTTCACGGAAATCCGACCCGAATTGCGCGAAGCGTTCGTCCGCGAAATGAGCCTTGATGTGGATGCGGTCAGCAAGCTGGCGGTCAGGATCGGAGAGCTCGCAGGCTTTCCCATCGACCCATTTCAGCCAACGGCACCGACTCAAATGCAAGGACCACGTCAGCCCTACGCCCATGAAGTTTCCGACCGGCTCAGCCTGCTGCACGCTCGGAGACACGCAGATCTTATTGTGTCAGATCCCACTCTGATCCCCAAGGCGCTCAATCAACTTGAATGCCAGCGGCTGCAAAATGCCGCCACGCGGCTTTGGTGCTTTGTACTGAGACGCCGTCCCTTGGAGGCTGTAATTGAGCTTTTGCTCGAAGACAGCGCCCGCGGTCGCGAACTTAGGGGCGGGAACCCATTCAGTCTGGTCGCCCCGATGCAAAGCGAAGCTGAACGTCGGGCTCTATATCGCCAAGCAAAGCGGGAGATGGAAACCTCTCACAACCTAGGCGGCAATCACTGAGGTCCTGAGGCTAGATCCCGGGGAAAGCCTGGTCGAGAACCCGCTTTACAAGCTTCCATGGTCCTGCGCGACGAGAATGAGCTTTGACGGATATGGCCTTGTCGAGGGCGGGCACCATGAGCAGGATCTCTTCTTCTTGGGTAATGCGGGCCGAATAGTCACACACATGGCCGGAAGCGGTCATATTGGCGATTTCCATCCGGCCGATTTCGAAGGCTTCGTTCTCCTCGCCGCCCGGCCATATTTCGATCGTCACGACCATCATCCTGGAATTTTGTCCTTATATCGTTTGGGAGGTTTTTCCTGCCTCGAAGACGGCTCCAAATCTTGGCAACTGTAGCGTCGGTGGAACTCCCGAAGGCGGTGATACGCCTTGAGTCGGGATTCAATCCATTCCTCGCCTGAGTCTTCCTGTCGTTGATGGAGGAAAGGTCGGAACCCTCCACCCGTCGCAACTTCGATCTTCAGCTCATCGAGGAGAGAATAAGCTGCACTACCTGCACGAATCCAGGTCGGCTTGATTCGCGCTTCCTCATAGAAAATGGTTTCGGTGCTCTTCCTCGGACGAAAGTCAGTTTTTTCGACGATCACCCCTCGCAACCGCCTATTCAGCGTACGAGCGGCAATAGCGTAGAGTCTCTGTTTCTCTGATTCTCCGGGACCATCGGTGTCCCCTTCGCGCCACAGAATGGTGACGGTTCCAGTGGTCATCGTTCCCGCATCGTCGAGCGTTCCCCAGCAGATCTCCTTCACAATAAAGGCAGGGCTTTTGCGGAAAGACAGGAGTCCAATTTTTGCACCTGGATAATATGATTTGATCCGGTCTGGCGCGAAGAGAGAGTCCCGGTCCTCACAGAAGATCGTCGCAAATTTCACGACCTGGTCCTGCAAGTTCGCCTGCCCGTGACGGTAGTCGGAAAGGGGGGCACGAAAACGGAAAACAAATCTCGTCCTTCCGCATTTGCTATCAATGTTGCCTTGAATGCGCGTCGGATGAACTCTGCCGTCCACTGCCTCGCTTGGGGGACGGCGCTCCGGTACGCCTGACAACTCTAATAGACTGCTAGTCACAACGAAAAGTGGTCGACGAACCAACGAAACTGAGTTGCAGTCCGGGTGCGTTATATATGACGTCGCTATATCTGGCGTTGCCCGGAAAGCAAGTATTTCGTTGAACGGCCGAGTGTACACCGAGGCCCAGAAGAAACTCGCAGCAACAATCCGCAGCCTCCGTGAGGCCAAGGGGATTTCTCAGGAGCGCTTCGCGCAATTCGCGAATATCGAGCGCGCTAGATATGGCCGCATCGAGCGGGGCGAACTGAACATTTCAATGAATGTCCTATTCTCTTTGGCAGCCAGCTTGGAGGTGGCGCCGTCTGAGATTCTTGCCGGGATCGATTTGAGTGACTGTCGATTTGATTCGACAGGCTCAACGATGGAGCCTTGAATTGAAGCGTCACGAGCGCAGAAATGAGGGGGCCCGGCGCAGAGCGCCGGGTCCGAGGTTTTCTGAACTGCCATTGTGCTAGGCAGGGTGAGGCGCCGCGCTAAGTTGAAGGCTCAGCGCCTCACCCTGCTTTCTCAAGGCTGGAGCAGCGCTCGTGCAGGCCGAAAGTGTAGCGATTTTGAGGAAACAGGTGTTCACCGGAAAACCAAGAAGCCTACGCAGGTATGATGCACTACCGTGCGGACGCGGCGTGCGTCATCGGCACTGGCGGTTACACGGCGTCAGCGATTGAGCTTGGAAACAGCACTGGAGTCCTTCTGATCGACGCAGAGAATATCAGCGAGTTCAGCTATCTCGTTGAATCTCACGCGCAGCACTGAGCAGGAGAGTAGCTTGAGGCATCGGGATAGTCCGAACTGGCTGAGTTTCGAAAAGGCCTGGCTGGCTTGGACACCCGAGCAAACGTGAAGCGTGAAAGGGGCCATTAAAAGGGCCACTTTGCTAAAGAAGCGGGTTTAGGCTCCGCCATTTAGAGAAGTCACTTGTAGCACAAGATAGAAATGTCACCTCTCGATGCCTCTGGGGCAATTGCGCTAAGTGGGTTACGATCAAGGATCTTTTATGTGGGGAACCTACGGTTCCCCACATAAAAGATCCTTGATCGTTCAAAAACATCATCAGTTCGCATCTCGCTCTTATTCATTATCGAGAGACGTTGGTGCAAACTGCTGTTGCTAAATGCGAATTCTGAACCCGAATTCCGCAAGGCGTACAATTCTAATTGACTTCTATTCCACATAAACAGCGATATCAACCACACCACGAACTGGGGCAATACGCCGGGCACCGACACGCCCACGGCCATCAGTGCCACGGCGGTGCCCAGTGTGCTGAACGTATATGGGCGGATCGGGGCATCGCAGAATGTCCCGGCCGGGGCCTATAGCGACAGCGTCACGGTAACGGTCAACTACTGAAGATGGCCGGGACTGGACATTCCTGCAAGACAGGGGCCCGCAAGACAGGGGCCCGCAAGACAGGAGCCCGGCAGATATGGCGCTGGGCCCGGGCTGCCGTACTGGCCTTGTCGGCGGCCATGGCGACACCGGTTCCCGACGCCATGGCCAGCGCCTTGCGCGTGACTCCGATCAGGATCGAAGTGCCCCCCGGCGATCGCTTCTGCGCCATCACCCTCGCCAATGACGGCGATTTGCCGGTGAGTGTCCAGATACGCGGGTTCCGCTGGTCGAAGAGCGAAAAGGGCGACGACGTGCTGGAACCGGCGGGAGGGCTTGTGATCAACCCCACGATCGTGACGCTGGGTGGCGGCATGTCGCGGCTGATACGATGCAGTCTGCCCAGGGCCGAGGGGGCTGCCGAAAATGCAGGGCCCGAAAGTGCCCGCGAGGAAACCTGGCGCTTGTTGTTCGACGAACTGGCGACGGCCGATGGTCCTGCAAGACCTGGTGAGATCCGCACGCTCCTGCGCATCAGCGTGCCTATCTTCCGGGCGGGGCAGGGTGCGCGGGCCGATCTTGCCTGGGAGCCTTCATCCCGCGCCGATGCCGGATCCATCGTCGCGATCGTCAATCGCGGCAACCGGCATGCGCGCGTGCTTTCGATCGAACTGGTGTCGGCGGCGGGGCGGGTGACGCTGATCAGGCAGGGCGGCTACGTCCTTGCGGGCGGCCGCCTCGAATTCGCGGTGCCCGGCGGGAATATGGCGTCGATAAAAGAGGTCAGGGTTCGCACGGAAGAAGCCGTGTTCACCGCGTCGCGGCTGGCCGATGCCGGCGACGGCCGGTGAGGAACGGACGACATGCGCCTGCCCAAAAGGCTGATGTTGGGGCTGAGGTTGGGATCGGGCGGAACAGTTTGCGGCATCCTGTGGGGGGCATCGCTTATCTCCGCTTCGAGTGCCGTCGCTCAGGATGCGGCAATGCCCATGCCGGTCGATATCGTGCTCAACGGTCGTGAGACGCAGCGCGCCGGCCTCATCGTCGTGAGCGGCGAGCGGATTTTCGTGAGGATCGCCGATCTTCGCGATCTGGGATTGGTGACCGAGTTCGGGGAAGATCTTGCATGGGACGGCGATGCCTTTTCGGACATCGCGCAGCAGCCAGGGCTTTCCGCTCGTCTGGCCCCCGACGGCACCACGCTGATGCTCCAGGCCGACGCCCGGCACCTGCCACGGACCTACCTTCCCCTGCATGAAAGCCCGATCGCGGTGGCGCGTGCGGTTCCCGTCGCCTTCATCGACTATGATTTGAACTTTTCCGACCAGCGCGGATATTCCCGCGCCTCGGCCGTGATGGAGGCCGGCGTATCGGGGGAGTGGGGCGTGATCTCCACCGGCGCCATCGCCGATACCGGGCAGAAACGGCCTGTTCGCCTGGACACCACATATGTGCGCGACTTTCCGGAACGAAGCCTGCGCCTTTCCGTGGGAGACACGTTCACCCGCGCCGCGCCCTGGAGCCAGCCCGCGCGCTTCGCCGGGGTTCGCTTCGGCACCGACTTCTCGCTCGATCCTGCCCTGATCACCTTTCCGGTCCCGTCGCTATCGGGAAGCTCGCTGCTGCCCTCCACCATAGAACTGGCCTCCCAGGCGAACCGGCAGTCGATTTCGGTCGAGCCGGGCCGTTTCGCCCTGGATTATCGCCCTCGTTTCACCGGGGCCGGAAATGTCACCATGACGGTGCGTGATCTGGCCGGCAACGAACGCACCGTCACCCGCAGTTTCTACGCCAGCACGGCCATCCTGCGTCCCGGTCTCGCGGAGTTCTCGCTGGAACTGGGCGTCTTGCGAAAGAACTACGGGCTGCGCAGCTTCTCGTACGGAGCGCCCTTCGTCGCAGGCTCCTATCGACGGGGGGTGAGCGATGTGCTGACTTTGGAGGCCCGATCCGAAGCGGATAGCCATGTGCGGATGGCCGGTGCAGGCGCGACATGGGTCGTTCAGCCCTTCGGTGAAATCCGCCTCGATGCCGCTGCATCGCAAGGGGACGCAGGGGCAGGCGGGCTCTACCAGTTTCAGTTCCAGAGGCTTGCACCTGATTACTCGTTTACGGCAAGCTATCGGAGAAGGGGATCGCGCTTCCGTCAGGTCGGGGAACTCCGGCGCGATCGTGGCCCTTCGCGCGAAATGGCGATTGCGGGCAGCATCGTTCTGGGGCGATGGGGCGGGCTCAATGCGGGCTATCTGCGGAGCGAGGACGGCGCGGGCAGAAGCTCGATAGCCTCGCTGGGCTATTCCGCCAGCCTCGGACGCGCATTCCTGTCGATCGGCATGCAGCGGATCGATCGCGAGGAGGGCGCTGAAAACACCGCATTCGGGACGATCACGCTTCCCTTGGGCGGCAGGCGTCATATCGGCCTGTTCGGCGATGACCGACGTGTCTTCGCAACTTTCGAGAAGGTCGCGCCATCGAGCGTCGGGATGGGCTATCGTCTGGCTGCAGGGCATGAGGCGGAACAGGGGCAATGGCTGGAAGGGGCCGCCACCCTACGCACCTCCGCCGGGCAACTGGATGTGGCAGCCACGCGCCGCGGCAACGGGATCATGACGCGACTGGAAGCACGCGGTGCGCTGGTCGCCACCGGCGGCGGGATAGTGGCGACGCCCGGTATCAGCCAGGGAATGGCCGTCGTCGAAGTGGCGGGCGACCGGCGCGTGCCGGTACTGCTGGAAAACCAGCCCGCCGCCGCCCGGGCAGGCGCTGGTCGGACGGCCATTCTCACCGGCCTCCAGCCCTATGTCGCCAACCGTATCTCGATCGATCCTGCGGCCTTGCCGATCACCGGAGAGCTTGGCGGCGTCGAGCAGGTGGTGGCACCGGGCTGGAAGCAGGCCGCCCGCGTGACTTTCGGCTCCCGCGCGGTTCACCCGGCAAGATTGAGGCTCTTGGATGAGGCCGGCAAGGTCGTGCCGCCGGGACTGTCGGTCGATATCGGTGCGGAACCCGGCGCAACCGTCACCGGCCATGACGGCGAAGTCTTCCTGAGCGATTATCCCGCCGAGGCACATCTGCGGATCGGACGCGGCAGTCCTGCCGAATGCGAGGCGACGCTGCCGGCCAAGCCTGCCGTCGATACTCTGGCCGAGCCGATGATCCTGACCTGCCGGCCGATCGCCAAGGAGCCTCTGAAATGAAGCATGGGAAGCTGTTGGTTCCGGTCCTCGCCCTGTCCTCCATGCTGTTTCCGGCCAGTTCCGCTCAGGCGCTCTGCGTCCTGTGCTCCTGTTCGGCATCCACGGCGGGGCTCGCTTTCGGGGCCTACGATCCCACGTCGAATACGCCGCGTGATGCCAATGCCGTGGTGCAGATCAATTGCAGCGGGGTTGCGGCCTTGCTGGGGACAATAGACGTTTCCTTGAGCCCCGGCGGCTCGGGGAGCATCGCCAATCGCCGCATGGCCCAGGGCGCGAACGTCCTGAGCTACAACATCTATTCCGACTCCAACCATACGACGATCTGGGGTGACGGGACCGGCGGGACCACCGGCGTGACACTGCCCTTCAACGGGCTGCTTGCCTATTCGGCCTCGGTTACCGCCTACGGCCGCATTTCCACGCACCAATACGTCCGCGCAGGTGCCTACGCGGACGCGGTTACCGTCACCATAACCTATTGATCGGTGGTCGCCATGCTCACTTCACTTGCGCGGTGGCGAGCCTGCCCGGCGCAGGAAGTGCAAGCGCCTGCTGGAAGGCGACCTCGGCGACCTTGTTCATCACTTCGTACCCGGCGGGCGTGGGGTGGACATGGTCGGAGGTCAGTCCGTCGCGCGCGCCCAGGCCGCTGCCCTTCATGGCGGACCAGTAGTCGGCATAGACCGAACCGGTCCTGGCCGCATAGCTTTTGAGCCATGCGTTGATCCGCTGGATGCGCGGGCCGGTTTCGAGACCGGGGCGCCAGGGGAACAGGTCGGCGGGCGGGATCGATGCGAGTATCACGCGGATACCGTTCGCCTGTGCCATTTCCACCATCGAACGGAAATTGTCCTGGATCTGCTGGTCGGTCATCGGGCCGGTGTTTCCGGCGATATCGTTGGTGCCCGCCATGATCTGCACGACTTGCGGCTTCAGGTCGATCACGTCCTGCTGGAAGCGCACCAGCATCTGCGAGGTCGTCTGCCCGCCGATGCCCCGCCCGATCCGGCCAGGGGTGAAGAAGGCCGGGTCAAGGTCGTACCAGCCTTGCGTGATGGAATCGCCCATCAACACGATTCGAGGACGGGCGGTTGCCGCTGCATCGGCGATATTGGCGTCTCGATAGCGCGCGGTATCGGCCCAGTCGGCCGCTGCCTGGGCAAAAGCGGGGAGGGGTATCGCAAGGGCAAGAGCAGTGACGAAAGGCAGCGTTTTCAGGCGCAAGATCGATATCCTGTGGCAGTTGTTCGAGGTGAGACGTTCCAGCCTTGCAGCTTGACGCAACGTGAACTTCAGCGCTGCTTGTTCACCCCCGCTTTTGCAAGCGATTGTTGCAAGGCGGTTCCCCGGCCGCTTTCGCAAGGCCGTTGACGCGGAACCGCGTCTCGGCAATGTGCGGCGCAAATGGCGGGCAAGGACCATCGATGAGAATCGTCATCATCGACGATAGCGGATTACGAGCGACGGTCCTTGAAGAGGGCCTGCGTGAGGCCGGTTACGACGATATCCATATCGTTCCGCCGCGCGGTGCCTTCGTCGCGCGGCTCGAACGCATGGCGCCCGACGTGGTGCTGATGGACCTTGGCAGCCCCAGTCGCGACACTCTGGAAGAGATGCTGACCGTCAGCCGCGCGCTTGCCCGGCCGATCGCGATGTTCGTCGATCAATCCGACGAGACGATGATCGGCGCCGCTATCGATGCGGGCGTTTCCGCCTATGTCGTGGACGGCCTGCGCAAGGAACGCGTGAAGCCCGTTCTGGAACTGGCCGTGCGGCGGTTCAACGCTTTCGCCCGGATCCAGGCGGAACTGGAGGAAGCACGCACCGCACTGTCCGACCGCAAGGTGATCGATCGTGCGAAGTCGATCCTGATGGCGCAGCGCAATCTGTCCGAACAGGAAGCCTATGCGCTGCTGCGGTCGAGCGCGATGAACCAGGGCAAGAAGATCGTGGACGTGGCGCAGGCGCTGATTACCGCCAGCGACCTGCTGGGAGGCGGAATATGACGACGAACCTGCGTATCGCCTTCCTGCCGCTGAATGACGTGGCGGTGCTCGCCGCCGCCCGGGAACGCGGTTTTGCCGAGGAAGAAGGCCTGACCCTCGACCTCGTGCGGACCACGAGCTGGGCTACCCTGCGCGACCGGCTCGTCTATGGGCAAGTGCAGGCCGCGCATATGCTGGCGCCGCTTGCGGTTGCGGTGACGCTGGGCCTCAGCCAGCAGCCCGCCGCGCTGGCCGCCCCCTACAAGCTGGGAGTCAACGGCAACATGCTGGTGATGAGCCGGGACTTCGCCGCCGCGCTCGATCCCGACCCGGCCAGCCGCATCGCCGATCCGCTCGGCACCGCGCACGATTTTGCCTCTGCGATAGGTCTGTGGCGCCGCAAGCCCGTGATCGGCGTCGTCCATCGCTTTTCCAGCCATTCGCTGATGCTGCGATACTGGCTTGCCAGCGCCGGGGTGGACCCCGATCGAGACGTGGTGCTGCGGGTATTGCCGCCTTCGCTGATGGTGGAGGCGCTCCATGCCGGCGAAATCGACGGTTTCATCGCGGGAGAACCCTGGGGCAGTGCCGCCGTCGAGGCAGGCCTGGCCGAAGTCGTCGCTCTGGGTGAGCGCATCTGGCGTCGGGGCGTGGAGAAAGTCCTGGTCCTGCGGCAGAACTGGCTGGAGGAAAATCCGGAAACGGTCGACCGGCTGCTGCGCGCGCTGGCGCGGGCTGCGGCCTGGTGCGATCTTCCCGAGAACCACGAAACCCTGGCGCACCTGCTTTCCGATCCGCGCTATGTGGACCAGCCCGCCGATCTGATCCTGCGCGGACTGACCGGGCAGATCGTGACGCGGGCAGGCGATGCGCCGATAGCCAGTCCCGATTTCATGCTGTTCTCGCGCGAGGCGACGCCGTTCCCGTGGCGCAGTCAGGCCTTGTGGATCTACTCGCAGCTCGTCCGCTGGGGCATGGTCGAACACACGCCGGGCAACGCCGCGAGCGCTGGGGATGTATTCCGGCCCGATGTGTTCCGCCGCGCGCTGGCGGGCAGCGACATGCCGATGCCGGGCGCCAGCATGAAGCTGGAAGGCGCCGTGGAGCTGCCGCTGGCGGTCGGATCGCGCAAGGGAGACCTGACGCTCGGACCGGATCGCTTCTTCGATGGAAGGGTCTTCGATCCCGAACGGATCGACGAGTACCTTGACGGCTTCAGGCGGGTCGATCACGCCTGAATATCTGCCCGACTGTCTGATCGCACATTTTGTGCCTTGCAACATAAAGCGAATCGCACGATGATACGGGCTTCACGCGACGTAGCGTGATCATATTCGGATGCGC
This sequence comes from Novosphingobium sp. ZW T3_23, assembly GCF_044987305.1. Taxonomy (NCBI): domain Bacteria; kingdom Pseudomonadati; phylum Pseudomonadota; class Alphaproteobacteria; order Sphingomonadales; family Sphingomonadaceae; genus Novosphingobium; species Novosphingobium sp. ZW T3_23. Next base: position 60,441 of record NZ_JBJDRF010000009.1, on the reverse strand, counting down.
TGCTCCAAGGGTGGGGCGCCGTCCTCACCGATATTCGCAGCAAAGCCGCTGACCGGGCTCACCCAGTGTGACGTCCGGCCTGCGGCTTTTTTCGTGTCCGTTTGATGAGGGACTGACGATGGCAACCGCTTACTGGGAACGTGAAGGGCAGGCCGCAACGGCCGATGCTGCAGCCGAGGGGGCTCCGCCGCCCACGACCAGCTTCTGGAAGGCCGGCCATACGCCGACCCTGATCGCCGCCTTTCTTTACTTCGACCTTGCCTTCATGGTCTGGGTTCTGCTGGGCCCGCTGGCACCGGAAATCGCCAAGACCCTTGGCCTGACGTCCGCCGAAAAGGGCCTGATGGTGGCGACGCCAACCCTTGCGGGCGCGCTGCTGCGCGTGGTCAACGGATTGCTCGTGGACCGGATCGGACCCAAGCTTTCCGGTGCGATCAGCCAGTTGATCGTCATCGCCGGCCTGTTCCTGGCCTGGTTCATGGGCGTGAACAGCTTCGCCGGTACGCTGGCACTGGGTATCGTCCTTGGCTTTGCGGGCGCCAGCTTCGCGATCGCACTGCCGCTCGCCAGTCGCTGGTATCCGCCTGAGCACCAGGGCAAGGCCATGGGGCTGGCCGGAATGGGCAATTCGGGCACCGTTCTCGCCTCGCTCTTCGCGCCCTTGCTGGCCAAGATGTTCGGGTGGAATGCGGTCCTGGGCCTGGCTTGCATCCCGCTGTCGCTGGTCTTCTTCGTCTACATGATCATGGCGAAGGACGCGCCCAGCCAGCCTGCTCCGCGCAAACTGATCGATTACTTCGAGCCGCTCCGGCAGGGTGACGCCTGGTGGCTGATGGCATTCTATGCCGTCACTTTCGGCGGCTTCGTGGGGCTTGCGGCCTCGCTGCCGATCTACTTCACCGACCAGTTCGGCCTGACCCCGATCGTGGCGGGCTACTGCACCGCGGGCTGCGTCTTCGCCGGATCGCTGGTGCGGCCGATGGGCGGCGCGCTGGCAGACCGGATCGGCGGCGTGAAGGCGCTGATGATGGTCTATTTCGTTGCCGCGCTGGCGCTTGCCGGAGTGGCGAATGCCGCCAGCCTGCCTGCATCGCTTGGGTTCTTCGTGGTTGCCATGCTGGCGTTGGGCACCGGTAACGGTTCGGTCTTCCAGCTCGTTCCGCAGCGGTTCCAGGCGGAAATCGGCGTCATGACCGGCCTTGTCGGCATGGCGGGCGGCATCGGCGGGTTCTATCTGGCGAGTTCGCTGGGGCTGGCCAAGCAGATGACTGGCAGCTTCGCGCCCGGTTTCCTGATCTTCGCGGGCCTGGCAGTGGTCGCCCTGGTCGGCGTGTCGATGATCAAGAACCGCTGGCGCGCGACCTGGAAGACGGCTGCTCGCATATAATGGGAGAGAGTGGCGGCGGTTGGACTTCCCGGTCCGACTGCCGCCCTTTCGTTTGCCCCCCAGGAGTTTCAATCGAATGCGATACTTGCTTGGCACGGCGGCCGCGTTGGCCGTCGCCGGTCCTGCCTGCGCCCAGGATTTCGAGATCAGGCCACTGGCCGAAGTCCGCCTTCGCCACGAACATGTCGATCAGGACGGAATGGCGCGGGACGCCGATGCGGTAACGGCGCGCGTGCGAACCGGCGTGGAGATCGGCTCCGGCCACTGGAGCGCCACCGTTCAGGGGCAAGGCAACCTGGCATTGGTCGATCGCTATGATGACGGCTTGCACGGTCCGGCGGATCGCCCGCAGATTTCCGATCCGCAGAGCATCGGTCTCTACGTGGCCCAGCTCCAGTACCGGGCCAAGGGTGCCGTGCTGACGGCCGGGCGCCAGAAAATCGTGCTCGATGACGAGCGCTTCGTCGGCAATGCGCCCATTCGCGACAATGCCCAGACTTATGACGCCGTGCGCGCGCAGCTTTCGCCGGTCCGCGGGCTGAAATTGGACCTCTCCTATGCCTGGAGCGTCCGCACGATCTGGGGCATCGATGGCCGTGGCGCGCGGCAGCAGGCGATCGGCGGCGACAACCTTTTCGCCAACCTGTCCTACGCCACGCCGCTGGGAACGCTCGCCGGGTTCGCCTATCTGGTCGATCAGGATGAGGCCGCCGTGCAGGGATACCGCCTTTCCAGCCAGACTTACGGGGCGCGGCTGAGCGGCAGCCACGTCTTCTCCCCCGCCGCAAAGCTCGATTATGTGGCCAGCTACGCCCGGCAAGGGGACTATCATCGCAATCCCAACGCCTATCGCGCCGACTACTGGATGGCCGATGCCACGCTGGATGTCCGGGGATGGAAGCTCAACGCCGGATACGAAGTGCTGGGCGCGAGCGACGGCACCCCTTTCACCAGCTTCCAGACGCCGCTGGGCAGCAATTTCAAGTTCCAGGGCTGGACCGACAAGTTCCTGACGACGCCTGCCAACGGTATCCGCGACCTCTATGTCGGTGGCGGTTATGGCCTGAAGCAGGTGGGGCCGCTCTCGGGTGTCTCGCTCCAGGCGGTCTGGCATCGTCTCGACAGTGACCGGCTGAGCCAGCACTACGGCAACGAGATCGATCTTCTCGCAACCGCGAAGGTGCGCAAGACGCTCGTATCGCTTCGCTACGCCCATTACGACGCCCGTGAATTCGCCACGGACACCGATAAGTACTGGATTCAGCTGGATTGGACCTATTGATCGGAACGGTCACGCAAATCGCTTGAGCCCATGGGCGATTCCGCTTATGGTGCACTGCAAGGGACGATGTTGTCCTTAAAACCATAGCTGATGCGGTCCACTGACGGGCCGCAGAAGCGCGAATGATGGCAAGGCCGCCATCCAGACTTTCGGTTCACGAACCGAGGGTCCGGATGGCGGCCTTTTTCTTTTTCTCCCTTCGTTTTTCTGGAGTCACGGGGATGGAATTTCAGGACGGGATCGAACCGCAGGAAGCTCTGGCGGCCGACTACGAGGATACGCTGATCGCACCTGCCCAGGACGCGCGCGAACATCTGGTGGTGGTCGGCAACGGCATGGCCGGGTGCAGGGCGGTGGAGGAACTGCTGGCACGCGATGCGGGGCGCTACCGCGTCACTATCTTCGGCGCCGAGCCGCATGTGAACTACAACCGCATCATGCTCTCGCCGGTGCTGGCGGGCGAGAAGACCTTCGACCAGATCGTCATCAATACCCGTGAATGGTATGACGATAACGGCATCGAACTGGTCACGTCCGATCCGATCGTTGCCGTCGATCGCGCGGGCAAGACCGTTACGGCGAAGTCGGGCCGGATGGTTGCCTACGACCGGCTGCTGATCGCCACCGGCTCCGATCCCTTCATCATCCCGGTTCCCGGCAAGGATTTGCCCGGCGTCATCTCGTTCCGCGACATGAATGACGTGGACCTCATGTTGGCAGCGGCCGACAAGGGCGGCGATGCGGTGGTGATCGGCGGGGGCCTGCTCGGTCTGGAAGCGGCGCACGGCCTGGCCCTGCGCGGCATGAAGGTCACCGTGATCCACCTGATGCCCACGCTGATGGAGCGCCAGCTCGACGAAGCGGCCGGTTGGCTGCTCAAGTCCGCGCTGGAAGCACGCGGGCAGACGATCCTGACCGGCGCGGACACCGCCGAGATCTACGGCGAGGGCCGGGTCGAAGGCGTGCGGCTCAAGGACGGTCGAGAGATCCCGGCCAGCATCGTGGTCATGGCCGTGGGCATTCGCCCCGCCACGGCGCTGGCGCGCGAGGCGGGCCTGGAGGTGGGACGCGGCATCAAGGTCGACGATCACATGGTCACCAGCGACCCGGCCGTTCTCGCGGTGGGTGAGTGCGTGGAGCATGACGGCAACGTCTACGGCCTCGTCGCACCGCTCTGGGACATGTGCCGCAGCCTGGCCGACGGCCTGACCGACCGGCATAGCGGCTATCGCGGCTCGGTAACGTCCACCAAGCTGAAGGTTGCCGGGCTGGACGTATTCTCGGCGGGCGATTTCTCGGGCGGGGAAGGCTGCGAGGACATCGTGCTGCGCGATGCTTCGCGCGGGGTCTACAAGCGCGTGGTCGTCAAGGACAGCAAGGTCGTCGGGGCCGTGCTCTACGGCGATACGGCGGACGGGAACTGGTACTTCGACTTGCTCAGGAAGGGCGAGGATGTCTCGGATATCCGCGATTTCCTGATCCTGGGCCAGGCCTTCGCCTCCGGTGGTACCGCCGATCCGCTGGCCGCAGTCGCGGCGCTGGCCGACGATGCCGAAGTCTGCGGCTGCAACGGTGTTTCGAAGGGCCAGGTCGTCGCCTCGATCACCGACGGGGCGTGCAGCCTCGATGCCGTTCGCGCCACCTGCAAGGCCTCGGCAAGCTGCGGTTCCTGCACGGGCCTGGTCGAAAGCCTGCTCGCCCTGACTTTGGGCGAGGACGTGAAGTCCGGCCCCAAGACCTTGTGCAAGTGCACCAGCTTCACCCATGACGACGTGCGGCGGGAAATCGTGGCGCAGGAGATGAGGTCGATCCCCGAGGTCATGCAGAAGCTGCACTGGTCCACGCCGGACGGTTGCTCTTCCTGCCGCCCCGCGCTCAACTACTACCTGCTCTGCGCGCTGCCGGGCGAGTACGAGGACGACCAGCAGAGCCGCTTCGTCAATGAGCGCATGCACGCCAATATCCAGAAGGACGGCACTTACTCAGTGGTGCCGCGCATGTGGGGTGGGCTCACCAACCCGCGCGAACTGCGCGCCATCGCCGATGTCGTGGAGAAGTACGACGCGCCGATGGTCAAGGTGACGGGCGGCCAGCGGCTCGACATCTTCGGGATCAAGAAGGAAGACCTGCCCGCCGTCTGGGCCGATCTCAATGCGGCGGGGATGGTCTCGGGCCACGCCTACGGCAAGTCGCTGCGCACGGTGAAGACTTGCGTAGGATCGGAATGGTGCCGCTTCGGAACGCAGGATTCCACCGGCCTCGGCGTGAAGACCGAGCGGATGACCTGGGGCTCGTGGATGCCGCACAAGTTCAAGATCGCGGTCTCGGGCTGCCCGCGCAACTGCGCGGAAGCGACGATCAAGGACTTCGGTATCGTCTGCGTGGACTCCGGCTACGAACTGCACGTCGGCGGCAACGGCGGCATTCATGTCCGCGCCACCGACTTCCTGTGCAAAGTTGCAACCGAGCAGGAAGCGCTCGACTACTGCGCCGCCTTCACCCAGCTTTACCGCGAGGAAGCACGCTATCTGGAGCGCACCGCGCCCTGGATCGAACGCGTGGGCGTGGACTACGTGAAGCAGCGGATCGTCGAGGACGACGCGGGCCGGGAAGCCTTGCGCGCCCGCTTCCTCTATTCGCAGAGCTTCAGCCAGGAAGACCCCTGGGCCGAACGCGCGGCCGGCCATCAGGCCGAACTGCACCAGCACCTCGAACCTCTAGCCCCCCAAGAACTGGCAGCAGCGGAGTAATGCGCATGAACGACTGGATCGACATCGGCACTCTCTCCGACATCCCCCTGCGCGGCGCGCGCACCGTGCAGCTTGAAGGCGAGAAGGAGATCGCCGTCTTCCGTACGGGGGACGACCGGGTCTTCGCTCTCGTCAACGAATGCCCGCACAAAAAGGGCCCGCTGAGCCAGGGGATCGTCCACGGGCACTCGGTAACCTGCCCGCTGCACAACTGGAACATCGCGCTCGCGACCGGCGAGGCACAGGGCGAAGACGAGGGCTGCACGCCGAAGATCGCGGTGAAGCAGGAAGGCGATCGCATTCTGATCGCCCACCCGCAGGCCTTGCAGGTGGCGGCATGAGCGGGGCCTCTCTCATGGCGCCGGGCGAAGTCTGGCTGGTCGGTGCGGGGCCAGGCGATCCGGACCTGCTCACAAGAAAGGCCGAAAAGCTGATCCGAACGGCGGACGTGGTGTTCTTCGATGCCCTTGTCGGCCCCGGTGTGCTGGACCTGATCCCCTCCGGCACGGAGCGGGTGAGCGTGGGCAAGCGCTCGGGGCGACACAGCAAGGCGCAGGGGTCGATCAACGACCTGCTGCTGGAGGCGGCACGCGCCGGCAAGCGGGTCGTGCGCCTGAAGGGCGGAGATCCCTCGATCTTCGGCCGATCCGCCGAAGAGATGGACCACCTGACGGCTGCGGGCGTTGCAGTGCGGATATGTCCCGGCGTGACCACTGCCAGTGCGGCGGCGGCGAGCGGGCTGGCTTCGCTCACCCTGCGCGGCGTGGCGCGGGGCCTCACGCTGGTAACGGCGCATCTCAAGACGGGTGAACCGTTGAAACTGGACTGGGAAACGCTGGCTCGCCCCGGCGGTACGCTGGGCGTCTACATGGGCCGGGCCGCAGCCGGAGAGATCGGCCGTTCGCTGATTGCCGCCGGACGCGATCCCGATACGCCGGTGATGATCGCCGTCAATGTCTCGCTGCCGAACGAGCGTTTGATCCGGGGCAAGCTCTCGGCGCTGGCCTTCCTGGTCGCCACGATCAGCGACGACGATCCGACCTTGCTGCTGATCGGCGAAGCCGTCGAAGCGCGGCCGGAACGCGTGCGCGAAGTCGCGAAAATGGCCGACGCGATCGCGTGATCGCGCCGACCTTTCATGCTCAGTCGAGGTAGAGCGTGCGCAGCTTGGCGATCTGCGGCTTGTCCAGGCCCATCTCATCCTTGAGATAGCCCATGGCGCCGCCGCGATGTGCGTCCAGTGCCTTGAAGGCAGCTTCGATGTAGGCGCGGTCGGCCTTCATGAAGGCGGCCTGCACGGCGGGAGGCAGTGAGAGGAAGGCCTGGCCGGTGGCAGCGCTCGCGCCGGTCTTCGCTTTGGCGAGGGCCGGGGGTAGGTAGGTGTTGGTGAGCAGGTAGTCCTGGATCACCGTCTGGCGCGGCACGCCAAGCGCGGTCAGCAGCAGGGCGGCCGAAACGCCGGTGCGATCCTTCCCCGCCGAGCAGTTGAACGCCAGCGGCGCATTGCCGGCGAGCAACTGACCGAACATGCGCTTGAACTGCGGCGCAAAGGTGGTGAGCATCCTGGGATAGCTGGCGGTCATGATCGACTTCGCCATCTCCGGCGTGATCTTGTCCATGTGCTTGGGCATGAGGCCCACCGACATCCCGTCGTAGTCTTCGGCGAAGATCGCCGGGCCGGTGCCCGCAGCCCAGGGCATGGGCTCGGCCTTGCGCTCGTTGCGATCGCGGTAATCGCAGATCGTCCTGATCCCCCGCTTGTTCAGGTAGCCGAGATCCTGCGCGGTGAGGTCCACCATCGATCCCGAGCGGAACAGCATGCCCCACTTCACGGTGCGGCCGTCGGCAGTGCGATAGCCGCCGAGGTCGCGAAAGTTGCGGCCGCCTTCCAGCGGCAGCAGCCGCTGGTGCGCCGCCTGGGCGGAGGGCGACGTCTGGGCGGAGGGCGACGGGGCGGCTTTCGTCGCCGCGTGGATGGCCGGCTGGGCCAGCAGGCCGAGCGCGAGGAACGCGCCGGCAGAGTAACGCCAGTTCATGGTCTTTTCCCTTTTCGCAGGATCAGTATTTGACGGTTGCCGAGATCCCGACCGTGCGGGGATCGTTGAAGATGCCGTAGTAGCCCAGGGTCGATCCGCCGTTCGCCCTCACGTAAGTATAGGCTTCGTTGAAGAGGTTGCGGCCCCACACCGAAAGCTCCAGCGCAGGCCCGCTGGCCATGCGAATATCGGCAAGGGCGACCCGGCCGTTGACGATGAAGGAAGAGCCCGTCTTCGTCGGATCGCTGGCCATCGAATACTGGCCCGAGCCGTAGTTTCCGTCGACATGGAAGCGCAGCATCGATGGGCCGACCGGCAATTCGTAGTCGATCGCCGCGCTGGCGGCATGGGCCGGGGTGTAGACCACATAGACTTGCGTCAGCTTGTCGCCGTCGAACGGATTGGGCGCGAGCGGCAGGTGGACATCGGTATAGGCGTAGGAGCCGGTAAGCGTCAGGCCCTGGAACGGAGCCACGGTCAGATCGGCTTCGATGCCCTTGATCCGCCCCTTGCCCTCGGCATTGCGGGTTTCGATCGTGGTCCGCGTGGTGTTCAGTACGGGCGCGTTGAAGTCGATCTGCATGTCCTTGTAGGCGGATGTATAGGCCGCGATGTTGAAGCGGACATGGTTATCGAGGAATTCGGTCTTGGCGCCGATTTCGAAAGTGGAAACCGATTCCGGATTGAAGCTGTGGTATTCCTTGGAACGGCTGTTGGCGCCGCCCGCCTTGTAGCCCGTGCTCCACTTTCCGTAGACATGGACATCCTGCGTCACGTCGACGGCGAGGTTCACCATCGGGTCGAGCCGGTTCCATGCATCATCCAGCACGTAAGGCGTATCGACGCCGTTCACCTTGTCGAGCCTGCCGGTCTTGGCGTCGTGCGTGAAGCGGCCGCCTGCGGTCAGGTGGACGATGTCGTTCAGCATCTGCGGGGTCCAGGTGGCCTGGCCGAAGACGCCGATGCTTTCGGTCTTGGCGTGGCTGGCGCGGTCGGGGAAGGGGATGGAGGACGTGGGCTGCGGAAGAATGGTATAGCCGGTTCCGTCCGCGTTCCACTTGTTGGTGTAGGGCGTCCAGGCGTTGTCGTTCACCTTCTCGTTATAGTAGAAGGCACCGGCCACGAAGTTCACCTGCTTCATCGTGCCGATGATCTGAATTTCCTGGCTGTATTGCTTCTGCCAGACGTCCGCGAGGCTGAAGCGGCTGAAATTGGTGTTGCCGCTATAGCCGGGGATGAAGACGCCAAGGTTCGCGGCGCCATTGTCGTTCTGGGTCTGCGTCAGTTCGCGGTAGGAACTGATCGACTTGATCTCCAGCACCGGCGAAACCGTCCAGTCCAGCGTCAGCAAGTGGCCGTGCGTCTTGCCCAGGGCCCAGGGCTGCGGAGAGCCGATATTGGCCACCTTCGCGCGATCCGGCTGCGCCTGGAGCAGGGGGCCGGTGCTCTTGGTCAGGAGCTGGAGATAGTAAGGCGTCGTCTGATCGCGCGAGATGTCGAACGAATAGAGAGCGTTGAAGCTGCTGCTCGGCTCCCAGAGCACGGCGGCATGGGTGCCCTTCTTGTTGTAGGCATTGAAGTCGCGCGCGCTGGCCAGCGGGTTGTCCACCGTACCGCCGCGCGTGGTGATCAGGCCGTCCAGCTTGACCGAGATATTGGCGAAGCTCGGCAGGTCGAGGTGAAGCGAAGCCTCGCGGGAATCGTAGTTGCCAACCCCGACGCTGGCGCGGGCGCCGAATTCGCCGCTGGGCTTCCTGGTGACGATGCTGATGGCGCCGCCTTCGGTGTTGCGGCCGAACAGAGTGCCTTGCGGCCCCTTCAGGACTTCGATCCGCTCGACGTCGTAGAGTGCCGATCCCAGGCCCTGAGCACGCCCCATGAACACGCCGTCGATATAGACGCCGACGCCCTGGTCGCGCGCGGGCTGGTTGGCATCGCCCAGCGTGCCGATGCCGCGCATGCCCACGATCAGCGCGGAGCTGCGCGAGAAGCTGGGCGCGATGCGGAGCGAAGGGATCGAGCCGTCCGCCAGCGATTCCAGCGAGACGACGTGGCGGTTCTGAAGGTCTTCCGAACCCATGACCGCGATCGAGATCGGCGTGGTCTGGAGGTTGGTTTCGCGCTTCTGTGCGCTGACCACGATATCGCCGAGGCCCGGGCCGGCTTCGACGGCAGCGCTTTCCGCTGCCGCATCGGGGCTATCAGCCGCCTCTGTAGCGGCATGGGCAGCGCCTGCCAGAAGCGCACCAAGCGCGGAGCCGGCCAAGGCTATGGAACGATATGAAACGAAGTTGCGAACGGACATGAAACTCGACCCTCATGAAACTGACGGGCCGTCCGCTAGAACGCCTGTATGTCATCTGTGTTACGTTTGTCCCACAAGGTGACAATGCCGGGATTGGATCGCTTGCGCCGGGTTTTGCGCTTATGGCATTGTCATCAGTTCAGCGGTCGCGCCCGCTTCGGACCATAGGAAAAGGCTTCCGGTGAAACGTGTTGAGTTCTGAAATTAACGGATTTTCATCGCAGGAACGGCTGATTCGAGCGGCGCTCGCCATCTGGGCGAATCAAGGCCATTCAGCCATGTCCGCGCGCCTCATCTCGCGTGACACGGCTCTGCCGACATCCAGCATCTATCATCACTTCGGTTCCATGGAACAGTTGTTGCAATCGGCTCAGGCCCATGCACGCGACGCTGCGCAAGCGTGGTGCGAGGCCAGGATCGCAGAAATCTCCACATGGCCCAGCGGTGGAGGCCCCGAGTCGCTGGCTCGCATGCTGGCGGTCTTCCTGGACGATTGGGTACAGGAGAACCGGGAACTCGCCTTCGCCTGGAATCAGTGCCATCTGCTGGCGCAGCGTGATGCCGCCTATCTCCCGGCGATCGATGCCTGGCGCCAAACCTGGGCGAGGTTCTGGAACGAGGCCTGCTACCGCGCAGGCCTGGCCGAACATGCCGGAGCCACCTCGCACATCTTCGAGGCGACGGGGCAGATGCATCTGATCCGCTGGAACCGAACGATCGACCGGGCGGCACTCGATGAGTTCTGCACCGGCTGGGGCAAGTGGCTGTCCGGCTCGCTCGCCGAGGAAGGTCCATGGAGGCGCCACGCGCGTGAGATCGCTCTGGCTTCCTCGCCCGAACTCTCCGCGCCCAACGGGGTCGCCGCGATGATCGCCGATGCCGCGGCGGATGTCGTCGAGGATCTGGGCATTGCCGCACTGACCCACCGGGCGGTGGCTGCGGGTGCCGGAGTGACCCTGGGCGTCGTCTCCTACAATTATCGCACCAGCGCCGATCTCGTCCGCGCCGCATTCGACGCGATCTATCGCCGGCTCACTGCGCCCATTCTGGATAAACCGGCACATCCCGCCGACCGGGGTGAGATGCTGGCGGCGTGGGCGGACTTCTCTTCGCAGCCGCGCCGTCTGGCAGCCATGGAGGAATTGATCCTGGCGGTCGCGCGTGACCCCGGCTTGCGCGATTTCGGGCCTCAACTGCGGTATCTGCGGGGGCGAAGCAGTAGCTTGCAGCTTGCCCTGCAGCTCGGTCCGGAAGCCCGCATTTCGCCGCTCGATGCCGCCATCTATTCAAGCATGGTTTCAGGCCAGCGCCGCGCGCTGATCGGGCTACCGGAAGCCGACATTCATGCCGGCCTCGATGCCGCGGACGCGCTGGTTGCGAGGCTACGCAAAACAGACTGACGTCTGGCCAGAATGACGCGGGGGATGACGCCCGCAACGGCCAGGCCGCAGCAGGCATCATCCCGTGGCAAGGATCAGAAGCTGGCGCCGACCGAGAAGAGCACGGTCGATCCGGCGATCTGCGAGCCGTTCTTCGTCGAGGAGAAGTTAGGCTGCAGGTAAGCGCTTTGCGACTTCGAGATATCGGTGTCGACATAGGCGACGCCCAGCGTGACCGGACCGAGGGCGAGATCGGCGCCCAGCATCCAGTCCAGATATTCGCCGGTTGGGGCGACGCTGGTGCCGTTCGGTCCGAGACCCGAGTTGCCGTTGGAGTAGCCGAAGTGCGCCTTGACCGTCAGCGGCGTGTCGGGGATCGCGGCGTTGCCGTCCGCCCAGAGATAGAGGTTGTCGGTTTCCTTGCCGAAGTTGCCGATGCCGGCGGCATAGTCGGCGCCGCTTGCATAGACCTTGCCCAGAGCCTGCTGCTTCGGCGCGTAAGCCACGCCGACGAGCAGGTTGGCAGGGCCGACCGTGCCGGAAAGCTTGACGTAAGGCTCGGCGAAATCGGTGTCCGAAGCGCCGCCCGGATACATGTACCAGGTCAGGCCGACGTCAAGCTTCACGCCGCTGGTGATTTCGGTGGCATAGCCGCCGACGAGGTCCAGTTCCATGTTCGAGCCGCCGAAAGTTCCCCAGCCCGAAAGGTTCGAGGCCCAGGTGCCGACATAGAGCCCGGTGGCGTGGGAAACGGTGATGCCGCCCTGAACGGCCATTTCCTTGTCGGTCTGGGAGACGCCGCGGAAGCGGTAGTCGGAAACGAGCCCTACAGTGCCCGATACCGTGATCTCGCTCGGGACCTCTTCCTGGGCCATTGCCGGAGCAGAGAAAACAATACCGGACGCGGCGAGGCCAAGCAGGCCTGCGGCAAGACGGATCTTCATATGGAACGCCCTCATGTTGTTGTCGCGTTCCATCCTGCGGCCTGCAGCCGAGCCCTACATACATGGCGGGCCCGTTTCGTGCAGACGAGGTAATTTCTAGTGGCTCCCGTTCCTCAATGCAAGTCAAGATCGTTGCGGAACGGTTTTCCGAAGGCGCGGCGGGGAGGGGGCAAAAAGAAACCGGGCGGTGCAGAGACCGCCCGGTGAAGGGTGACACGAAGGCGAAAGCGTCCGTGCGTTACGAGAGTTCGAACTTCGTCAGGCAGCCACGGGCAGCGGCCGCAGGATCGGCTCAGGGCCGGTCACGCGATCCGCATGGCCGCTCTGGCGGCGCCGGTTGATCCACTCGCTGATGGTTTCGGCGGTGGTGTGGTCCATTACCTTGAGTTGGCCCAGGTCGAGGTGAACCGGACGACCATGCGGCACCTTTTCCAGCACCTTGTTGAGGCGGGTAAGACCAAGGAAGGTCGCACCGCCGCCGAGAGCAAGGCGGGTTGCTTCGTCGGTCTCATGCTCTTCCACCTTCAGCTTCAGGTTGCGGAAGTGCGGAGCGAGTTCCAGCACGGTGAGTGCCAGTCCCACCAGGACGCCGGTCAGCAGGTCGGTGGTGACGACGAGGACGAAAGTCACCGCCCAGATCACTGCCGGGAACGCGCCGTAGTTGTGGAACAGATGACGGACGTGGCTCAGGCTGACGAGGCGCCAGCCGGTTACGACCAGCACGCCGCCCAGCGCTGCCATCGGCACTTCACGCAGGAGCCAGGGCAGCAGCGCGATGAAGGCCAGGATCCACGCACCGTGGAGGATCGTCGACAGGCGCGTGCGGGCACCGGCCTGCACGTTGGCCGAACTGCGCACGATCACGCCGGTCATCGGCAGGGCGCCGAACAGGCCGCAGAGCAGGTTGCCGATGCCCTGTGCGCGCAGTTCCTTGTCGTACTTGGTGCGAACGCCATCATGCATGCGATCGACGGCCGCCGCCGAAAGCAGCGTTTCGGCGCTGGCGATGAAGGCGATCGCGAGAGCCGCGACGATCAGCGCAGGATTGCCGAGCGGCGAGAACCAGCTGGTGGTGGTCGGCAGGGTGAAAGCGGCACCGATCGATTCCGGCACGGCAATGCGGGCCACGTCGAGACCCATGGTCCAGGCCACCGCCGTTGCGGCGACGACGCCGAGCAGAGCGCCGGGAACGAGGCCCATGCTCTTGGGACGGACCTTCTCCCAGCCGAGCATCACCGCCATGGTGAGCACGCCCAGCATCAGGGCCAGTTCGGTGGACGCCACGTTGCCGGGGTCGAGGCCGAGGATACGCGCGGGCATCATCGCCATGTTTTCGAGCCCGCTGGACATCGGCTTCTGGTCGAAGAGGATGTGGAACTGGCCGATCACGATCAGCGCGCCGATGCCGGCCAGCATGCCGTGGACCACGGCGGGACTGATGGCGCGGAACAGGCCGCCAAGGCGCAGCGCGCCCGCGACAAGCTGGAAAACACCCGCGAGCAGCAGGACCGGACCAAGCGCTTCGAGGCCATGCTCGCGCACGAATTCGAAGACGATGACGGCGAGGCCGGCCGCCGGCCCGCTCACCTGAAGCGGCGAGCCTGCCAGAAGTCCGACGACCAAGCCGCCGATGATGCCGGTGACGAGGCCCTTTTCAGGGGGCACGCCCGAGGCGATGGCGATGCCCATGCAGAGGGGCATCGCGACCAGGAAGACCACGATGGACGCGGTGAAGTCCCGGCCGAAGTGGGCGAAAGGCCCGCTCCGGGTTGCCTCTGGGGAGGTTGCGGTGGCGGTCGTCATTCTGCTGCCTCTGCAAATTCGGTGGCGAAGCGGGCCTTGGCGGCAAGCGCGACCGGAAGGGGAGCGTCTTCACGCAAGGGCACGAACTGGCCGGTTTCACCGTCAAGTCCGAGCACCTGCCCGGCATGGATATCGACGAACCAGCCGTGAAGGGTCATTTGCCCGCGTGCGATCGCCGCCGCTACCGAAGGATGCGTGCGCAGGTGGCTGATCTGGGCGATGATGTTCTCCAGCGTGATCGCGCGAACGCGGTCGTTGCCCTTAAGGTCGCCGTGGCAGGTGCTGACGATATGCTCGGCGGCGGCGCCGTGCTTCAGCCAGGCGGCCACGTTCGGCATCGCTTCGAGGCCGGTGGGATCGGCCAGCGCTTTCATCGCGCCGCAGCCGGAATGGCCACTAACGATGATGTCGCGCACGCCGAGGGCGGCCACTGCGTACTCCACGGTGGAGGTGACGCCTCCGTTCTGAGTCGCATAGGGCGGCACCATGTTGCCGGCGTTGCGGCATACGAAGAGGTCGCCGGGCTGGGCCTGCATGATCTGCTCCGGCACGATGCGGGAATCGGCGCAGGAGATCATCAGGGCCTTGGGCTCCTGACCTTCGTTGGCGAGTTTGCCGAACAGTTCGCTGCTGGCGGGAAAGATGGTCTTCTCGAAATGGAAGACCCGGCCGATCAGTTCATTCACTCTCGTCACCTTTCGTGATCCAGGTGCTCCGCGCTCTCCGGAGGGGTGGGGGACGGGGCGCGGAGCTTGTGACGAAAATTACGAGCCGCTGTTTTCGGCAGTCGTGCGCATTTGTCAGGAAATGTTGCTGCGACGCAGCGTAGTAATCAACGATTGCAGGGGAAACCCGCAGTGCAGCGGGGTTTTGCCTTGTTCCATGCCGCATGTCCCGCTATTGCGGAACTATAACAGAGACATAAAGCAAAGTGTCTGCCGTGCTGCAAAGCAGCACGTGGTCTACCGCATTGCGACAGGCAGCCTGATCGTTGCGCGTAGTCCGCCTTCCGGCCGATTTCTCAGGTCCAGCGTGCCGCCTTCCAGACGCACTGCCTTGCGTACGATCGGCAGGCCCAGGCCCATGCCGGCCGTGTCCCGCGCACGTGCGGTATCGAGACGGACGAAGGGCTGGAGCGCGTCGGTGATTCGGTCTTCTGGGATCCCGGGCCCATCGTCATCGATGGTGATCTCTGCGGCGCCGCCGTCCCGGCGCAGGGTGACGCGAACGTTGCCGCCATAATGAAGCGCGTTTTCTATGAGGTTCGACAAGGCACGCCGAATCGACACCGGCCGCGCCATGATCTCGAGGCTGGACAGGCCCGCATAGGTGGCGTCGGCGCCGCGGTCCGCTGCGGTGTCGACAAGGGTTTCCGCCATGATGGCAAGATCGATCCGCTCGGCTGGGATCTGTGTGCCGCCGGTCTCGACGTAAGCCTGGATCGAGTCCAGCAGCATGCGCATTTCGTCGATGTCATGGTTGATGCCGTCGCGGACGATGGGATCGACCTCGCCATCGTCCAACCGCAGGCGCATGCGGGCAAGCGGCGTCTTGAGGTCGTGCCCGATCGCAAGCATCGTGTGGGTGCGATCGACCAGGGACTGGTGGATGCGTTCCTGCATCTCGTTCATCGCGCGGATCAGTTCGCGCATCTCGTCCGGCCCTCGTTCCGGGACGAGCCTTGGCGGCCCGGCGCCGAAATTCCGGGTGGCGCGGATCAGCGAGCGGAGGGGGTTCAACGCGGCACGAAGCAGCAGCCATGCCAACGAGATCAACAGCAGGGTCGGCAGCACCAGGCTGGCGAACCTGCCGATGCTGAGCTTCCAGGCGGAGCGCGCGTGAGTTCGGAAATCCAGGAATGCGCCGTCCGACAGGCGAAGCGAGCCGCCGATATTGCCTTCTCGCGGGATCGATTCCAGGTGAAGTTCGAGATCGCTATGCGCCAGCTCGGGCGCCATCTCCAACACCTGGGTTCGCAGGTTCGCCAGGCTCAGCGATCCGCGATAGCGGCGGCCCGGCTCGATCAGCCGCAAGGAGAACTGCGACGTGCTGAGCGCGGAGGTGACGACCTGCCGATCCTCTTTACCGGCGTGTTCAATGGCGCGGCTTGCCAGCACCAGGTTTTCTGCGATCCGCTGGGCGTCGTCCCGGCGCAATTCGAACGTGTTGGCACGTTCGAACAGCACCGTGTTGCAGATCACGTCTATGACGAAGACCAGCAGAAGGACGGCAATCAACCGCTCGGGCAGGCCGAAGCGCCGGAACAGGCGGAACCGGCGCAAGGACATCAGGCGCGCGTAACCTCTGCCTTGAACATGTACCCGACGCCGCGAACGGTGACGATCGGCGACTCTCCACCCTCAGCCTGAAGCTTACGACGCAGGCGGCTGACGAGAACGTCCACGCTGCGATCGGAACTGTCGCCCAGACGCGAACGCGAGAGTTCGATCAGGCGCTCACGGCCGAGAACGCGCTGCGGATAGGCCAGGAACGTGGCCAGCAGGTCGAACTCCGCGCCGGTCAGATCGACCATGGCGCCGGTGGGCGAACGCAGCTCGCGGCGCGCCATGGAGAGGTTCCAGCCTTCGAAGTGGATGGATTCCGGCGTGCGCCCATCGGCCACGGTGTCGCTGCCGGTGAATTCGGCGGCGGCGGGATTGTTACCGCCCCGGCGCAGGACGGCGCTGACACGGGCGGCGAGTTCGCGGGTGCTGAAAGGCTTGGCGAGGTAATCGTCCGCGCCCAGTTCCAGCCCCAGCACGCGGTCTTCCTCGCTGCCACGAGCGCTGATGAAGATCACTGGAATGTCGCATTCGCGGCGCAGACGGCGGAACAGGTCGAAACCGCTGGTGCCGGGCAGCATGATGTCGAGAACGACGAGGCTGACCGGTCCTTCGCGCAGAGTCACCCACATTTCGGCGCCGGTGGCCGCAGTCAGGACGTTGAAGCCGCTTTGCCGAAGGGCGCGGGCCGTCAGGGTGCGCAGAGGACCATCGTCCTCCACCAGCAGGATCGTCGGCGTGGGCATCGGGCCTTCATCGAGATGGCGATATATGGGGGCTGTGGTAATGTTCATTGTCTCTCATGCACAGATGTAGGTTTTCAGGCGCGCCATGGCAAACGACACCTGCAAATTATCGGTTCGGCAGGTGCTTTCCCGACTACGGATAGGAAGCGCAGGGAAAGCGCGTGCCTTCACCGGCGATCGAGGGAGGCAGGTTCCGTGACACGGATGCAATTTGCGCCATCGGGCGCCAGAACCGCAACGATTGCGGAGCGGGGGGATGTCATGGATCAGGTCTCCGTATAAGCGGAGCCGAATCTGAGGATCATTGGTGTCTTGCTTCGTGCAGAAATGTTACGAAATGTTTCTGAAGAGGAATTGAGGCATGGCTGCATTGGCATGACCTGATCCGTGTGTCGGACTAAGACCCTCGCAAGAGACATTGCCCGGACATGCTTCGTCCGAATTCCTCGCAGTTCCAGAGTGCGCGATCCGGAGTTCCGGGACGTCGCACGAATGTGAAGGATATCGCATCCACCGAGGCCCCCGGCAGCGGCAACGCACCGGCTTTTCGCGAGGGATCAGTCCAACCGATGAAGCGGCATTCCTCCAGTCCGGCACAGCGCTTTTCGGCCAGGTCGCGAAACGCTTCCGGGCTGGTGGCAGGCAGCGTGGCCAAGATCACGCCGACTTCGGTCGACGGCACGAGGCGCGGGGGCGCCGGGTTTTCCCTTAGCATCATCGGCAGTGCACCTTTCGGCCCCGGTGCGTCACCACCATGGACGGTGGAAAGGCGGGACATGACGGGTATGCGCGGTTCTTCGCCCATGTAGCGTTGTACGAATGCTGCCGGGCTCCCGACGGCTCCGCGCCAGCGAAAGAACAGATGGCTGTTCACCATGGCGAGTTTGTCCATCGCGCGGTCCCAGGAAGGGGTGACCCAGTCGGTATGGTAGTGCGTTGCCAGGCCGACGCCGGTCTCCACCCGGCCGAGCAGCATTTCCATCGCCGTCTCGCGGGCCCGGCGCCAATCCTGCGCCGAGGGGGCACGGCGAGCCAGCGAACCGTCGCATGTGAAGGTGAACTGGCAACCGGTCGCTCGTTCGGACCCCGCGAAGACCACGCCGCAGACGGTCGCGGGAAAAGCGGCATGACGCACGCGATTGAGCACGACCTGGGCCACGGCGCGCTGGTCGGCCGCCTCGGGGCCTGCTTCATAGTAGCCGGCGGCGGCAAGGCAGTCGGCTGCGCGGGCGCGATCGTCGGGGCTCGCAACGAAGCGAAAGGGCTGGGCCGCAACCACCAGTCCCTGGGCGAGGGGGGCGGCAGCATTGATCGTCCGCGCCAAGGCCGGGCCGATGGCGCCGTTGTCTGCGGTGTCCTGCGCCATGACCGTTCGCGGCAGACGGTTGTTGCCCAACCCCGGCGCATGATCGGTGGGAACCCAGGCCATCATCGCGCCAAGCAGGACTGCAGCCGAACGCATCATGCCCGCGCCCCGAAGGTCATGTGTTCTGATTGGCGGCCGCCGGATGCGCGCCTTCGACGAAACGGATGCCGTCTTCGGGACATGGGCTATGACGGTGAAGGGCCGTGCCCGCGCCGAAACAGCGGGTGGCGCGAAGTAGCGTATCCTCCACCACCATGATCTCCTCCGGCATGGCGTGACTGATGAAATGGACCGGACTTGCCGTGAGACCGTAGGCGCCGCTGTGATGGACCGCGATCAGGTCTCCTTCGTCGATCGGCGGCAGGACGATGCCGCTCGCCAGGCGATCTATCGAGGTGCAGAGCGGCCCCACGATGTCCACCGGCTCGGGTTCGGACGCCTCGGCAGCCCTTTCGGTGCCGACCTTGTGCATCCGGTAGTTGCGGCGCACCACCATGCCGAAATGTCCGGAGGCCGGAAGGTGGTTGTTCATGCCGCCATCGCAGATCGCGATACGCTTTCCGCGCGACAGCTTGGTGGAAACCACGCGCGTCACTAGATAGCCCGCCTCGGAAACGAGGTAGCGCCCGAGTTCGAGCACCATGCGCGTATGCGCGAAACGGCCGCGAGCCAGCGCTATGAGCCGAACGCGCATGGCAAGCCGCTTCTCTGGAACCTGCCCGAAGCCCGATGCATCCGGATGGATCGGTCTGATCAGGGCAATCGGCTTGCGGGTGCAAGCCCTGTTATCGCTGGAGTTCAAGCAGCCCTTCGCGCATGACATGGGCGATCATGTGGGCCCGGTTGCGGGTCCTGGTCTTGAGGCGGACGTTTTCGACGTGGCGTTCCACCGTGCACGGCGCGATTTTGAGTTCTATCGCCGTTTCCTTTGCCGACCGTCCCATGGCCACGAAGCGTAATACATCCAATTCCCGAGCTGTAAGTTGCACAGACTCATTGTCAAATCGGTACATGAAATTCCCCCTACATTTCGATGATGTTATTCGCCCCCCCTACCTTCCGTTGAGACTTTTACCGAGCCTCATCCGCAAATGTTACATTGAGGAGGCATTGAGTCACGCTATATTTTGGCGTGGAGGGAGAGCCGTTTGGATTTCGATCCGCTTCATGCGCAGTCGCATGGGCGGCGTGACTATCCCGATTCGACCGGCCGTTCTTTGGGGTAACTCAGGAGGGTTATGTTCATAGGTGAACATAACGGCACGAAGATAGCGGCCGAAGTTAAGTTCAGGGCCGGGCGTGTTCGGCGTCATGCGCAGGTTTGCCGGCCGCCACCGCTGTGATGCGGCGGCCGCAGAGCACCCCTGCCGGGCCATCGCTCCCCAATTCGCGCGCAAGCACCGCCGCCTGGGTCCGGTTGCTGACCGAAAGCTTCTTCAGCAACGATTTCACCGTGGCCTTCACCGCCGACTCACTGATGCCGATGTCGCGCGAGATGGTCTTGTTGGGAAGGCCCCGTTCGAGAGCGCCCAGAACATCCCATTCCCGATCGCTGAGGTCGAAGCCGTTTCTTGCACGATGCTGCGCGGGAACTTCGGTGATCAGCAGCAGGTTGTCGAGCAGCCCGATGATCTCGGGCGGCGCGACCTTCTGGCCGACGGCCACCATCTGCATCATCGCGACGAGCGACTGATACGGCACCTGGTCGAGAAAATAGGCATAGGCCCCGGCCGCATAGATCGACGCCATTTCCGTGAATTCGAAAGAGGACACAAGCGCAACGACGCGTGCAGCCGGAAAGCGATCGAGTATCCCGGCGACCACGGTGGCCCCTTCGCTTCCCAGCAGCGAGCCGTCCACCACGATAACATGTCCGGAGTCGGTCTGGCTGCGCTCTTCGATGGGCTGGTTATTCCGCGCCCGATCGCCTGGTTCGCGGGGGGCCAGATTGGCCAGGTCGTCGACCGATTCCATGAGGTCGAAGCCGGAATCGGACAGGATTCGGCGGACGCCCTCTCGTATCAGCGAATTGCGGATGGCGACTGATACTACCGTTGTCATGATCGTTCGCAGGCCTCTCTGTTTCGCCGCATCTCGCGAGATGGCATGAGGTCCGAGAAGATCCGTTCCGCCCAACAGAACCCGGAAAAATGCAGATGGTGTCTCAGGCAAATTTGTCCGCACCCACCCTAGGGCAGAACGTGCAAGTTTTACACTTCCCACTTTGGGTGAGGGTGATTTCCACCATGGAGATTGCCGTCCGCGAAAGGCGCGATAGATATCGGCAATGCGGACCGGACTTTTCATCGCAGGCTGCCTTGCCCTCACCATGCCCTCGATCGCGCCCGCTGCCCAGGAGGGCGATGCCCATGCGAGCAGCGAGGCCGCGCCCGATCCCGCATTCGTTGGTCACTATTACCTTTCCGGAATAATGGAGACCGGGTCCGAACTCCTCCTGCGCGCGGATGGCAGCTTCGAGTGGTACATCTCTTATGGCGCGCTGGATCAGTTCTCCCACGGGCGCTGGCATCGCGAGGGCGAAACTATCGTGCTGGCGGCAAGCTTGCCGTCGAAGGACAAGCCGCTTTTCAGCTATCTCGACACGCGTCCCTTGTCGGCGGAGGCCGTCGGCGCTGCGACGCAGGGGCCGGACGGGCGGCCTGGAGGACTGGCCGTGCAGGTGCTCGACCCGCAATCGGGAGGCTCCGCTCACGGGGTGAAGGTCGCCATGCATTTCGCCGATGGCAGCCAGGCCGAGGTAACGACGACCGGGAGTGGCCCCACCGTGGTCGCAGACGTTCCCGATGCGGAGCTTGTGTCCGTGCGGCTCAGCGCGCCTTATGCTCCCGGACGCGATCTGGATCTTCGCATCCCGCCGGTCCGCTCGGGCGAGGTGCGTTTTTCGATCGATGTCGAACAGTTTACGGCATCGCCCTTCGAACGGATGACCTTGCGGATCGATGGCGATACCTTGCTTCCCGTCGAACTGGGGCGCGGGCGTTACGCGCGTTGAAGCATTAGGCCCGGGAACTTGTCTCGCCTGGAGGCGATATCCATCGCAGTCCGTTAGAGGCGTGGTGATGTATCTTCGAGCCTTTCCTTTTCTGTTGCTGCTGGCCGCACCGGATCTGGCGATAGCGCAGGATCGGGAGTTTTGCCCCGACCGTCCCGGTATCGGCTCTCCCCCATGCATTATGGACAAGGGACGTCTATCCTTCGAAACCGGCCTCGGCGACTGGACGCTGAACCGGGATGCTGGCGATCGGGAGGACATCTTCGTCTTCGGAGACTTTCTGATCCGCGCCGGAGTGGCTGATCACGCCGAGATCCAGCTTGGCTGGACCAGCCTGGGTTTCGCCCGAAACCGCGACGAAGCAGGACGGATCGACAAGCGCAGCGGCACGGGCGATATCATGTTGGCGCTGCGGCGGAACTTCGCCAATCCTGACGGTTCGGGTTTCTCGGTTGCCGCCATGCCGTTCGTCACGCTGCCGGTCGGACGCCAGCCCATCGGCGCCGGAGACTGGGGCGGCGGGCTGCACGTTCCCATTTCCTACGAAGTTTCCTCCGTTATCAAGCTGGAGATGGTACCGGAACTGGATGCCGAGGTGGACGACGACGGCCACGGTCGCCATCTCGCTTTTGGAAACGTTTTCGGCGTCTCCGCAAACCTGAGCGATACCGTTTCCGCCACTGCGGAGTACCAGTTGCGCGAAGTGCGTGAAACGGGCGACCATCACGCCGAGCATCTCTCCGGGCTGTCGCTGGCCTGGCAGACGTCCGATCGCTTCCAGATCGATCTTGGCGCCAATGCCGGGCTGGATCGCGATGCGGACGATTTCGAACTCTACATGGGAATATCGCGTCGCTTCTGATGCCTCGGCGCCGGATGCTGCACTGCGAAACAGGGGCTTGCGGCGGGGCAGCGCTTACGGCAATATGACGATCAAATTGGAGGTCTGCCCGCAAAGGCGCAGGTAGGCATCCTACAGCCCGCGAGGCTGTTCAGCAAGGCAACGACGCCATCGGTCGAACTCGAAAAGGGTTCCGGCCGGTGGCGTTTTTTCGTGTGGGGAAGACGTGGCGAGCAGCAAGGTCAAAAGTGCATGCCCCTACTGCGGCGTAGGCTGCGGGATCGTCATGGACGTGGCGGACGGACGGATCGTCAAGGTATCGGGCGACAAGTCCCATCCCACGAATTTCGGCCGGCTTTGCACCAAGGGCAGCACCTGCCACGTTCCGGTTTCCGCACCCGGAAGAGCGGCAACCGCCTATGCCCGTATCGAAGGCAGCCGCGATCAGGGCGCGATCCCGATGGCCGAGGCCATCACCCGCACCGCGCAGGGGCTGCGCACGATCATCGACCGCGACGGGCCGGATGCGGTTTCCTTCTACGTTTCGGGCCAGATGTCGCTGGAAGCGCAATACCTTGCCAACAAGCTGTGCAAGGGTTTCATCGGCACCAACAATATCGAAAGCAACTCGCGCCTCTGCATGGCCAGCGCGGCGAGCGGCTACAAGCTGTCGATCGGCGCGGACGGGCCGCCGGGCTCCTACCAGGACTTCGACAAGGCCGACCTGTTCTTCGTGATCGGCGCCAACATGGCGGACTGCCATCCGATCCTCTTCCTGCGGATGATGGACCGGGTGAAGGCCGGCGCGAAATTGATCGTGGTGGATCCTCGGCGAAACGCCACGGCGGACAAGGCGGACCTGTTCCTCCAGGTCCGTCCCGGCACGGATCTGGCCTTGCTCAACGGGCTGCTCCATCTCCTTTGGGAGCAAGGCCTAGTCGATGCCGAGTTCATCGCCGCCCATACCGAGGGATGGGAGGCCATGCCCGCGTTCCTGGCCGACTACCCGCCCGCGAAAGTGGCGGAACTCACCGGGATCGTGGAAGCCGACCTGCGGCAGGCCGCGCAATGGATCGGCGAGGCGGGGGCCTGGATGACTTGCTGGACCATGGGCCTCAACCAGAGCACCCACGGCACCTGGAACACCAATGCCATCTGCAACCTGCACCTTGCCACCGGCGCAATCTGCCGCCCCGGCGCCGGCCCATTCTCGCTGACCGGGCAGCCCAACGCCATGGGCGGGCGCGAGATGGGCTACATGGGCCCGGGCCTCCCCGGCCAGCGCGGCACGCCGAGCGAGCCGGACCGCCGCTTCGTGGAAGATGCCTGGGGTATCCCGAAGGGCACCCTCAAGACCGAAACCGGTGCCGGCACCATCGCGATGTTCGACGACATGGCACGGGGCGTCATCAAGGCCTGCTGGATCATCTGCACCAATCCGGTGGCCAGCGTCGCCAACCGCAAGACGGTCATCGCCGGGCTGGAGGCGGCCGAACTCGTCATCGCCCAAGATGCCTTCGTCGATACCGAGACCAACCGCCATGCCGACCTGATCCTGCCCGGCGCGCTCTGGGCCGAGGCGGAAGGGGTGATGATCAACTCCGAGCGCAATCTTACGCTGATGCAGAAGGCGGTCGATCCCCCCGGCGAAGCCATGGCCGATTGGGAGATCATCGCCCGCGTCGCCTGCGAGATGGGCTATGCCTCGGCATTCTCCTATGGCTCGGCGGCGGAGGTTTTCGAGGAAATTCGTCAGTTCTGGAACCCCCGCACCGGCTATGACATCCGCGGCGCCAGTCATGACCGCCTGCGCGAGACGCCGCTGCAATGGCCCTGTCCGCCCGATGCGGCGAGCGACCGCAATCCCATCCGCTATCTCAACGATGGCGTGAGCCAAACGCGTCGGCTCGATGGCGACGGCGGATCGCCGACCATAGCCTTTCCGACCGAAAGCGGCAGGGCCGTGTTCCTGCCCCGTCCCCACATGGACCCGGCGGAAATGCCCGATCCCGATTACCCCGTGGTGCTCAACACCGGGCGGCTTCAACACCAGTGGCATACCCTCACCAAGACCGGAAAAGTGCCGGCGCTGAACAAGCTCAATCCCGGCCCTTTCGTGGAAATCCACGCCGAGGATGCCGAAGCGCTGGGCGTTGCGGAAGGCGATATGGTGGAGTTACGCTCCCGCCGGGGCAGGGCCGTCCTGCCCGCCGTGGTGACCGACCGGGTAAGGCCCGGAAACTGCTTTGCACCGTTCCACTGGAACGACGTGTTCGCTGAGGACATCTGCGTGAATGCCCTGACGAGCGACGCGATAGACCCGATTTCGCTGCAACCGGAATTCAAGTTCTCGGCCGTAGCCCTCACGCGGCTGTCCGGGCCTGTCGAACAACCCTCGATGGCTTCGGCGCCGGACGAGGCACTCTCACGCCTTTCCGCGACCATACCTGCCGCCGGCAAC
This sequence comes from Novosphingobium sp. ZW T3_23, assembly GCF_044987305.1. NCBI lineage: Bacteria > Pseudomonadati > Pseudomonadota > Alphaproteobacteria > Sphingomonadales > Sphingomonadaceae > Novosphingobium > Novosphingobium sp. ZW T3_23. The sequence continues at coordinate 35,846 of NZ_JBJDRF010000009.1, read as the reverse complement.
CTGCTGCCGTTCCAAGCCGCCGCGATCGATGCCTTCGCGCAGGTCATGGGGCTTTCGCCGGGCCTGCCACCGGAACTGACCACGGTGGAGAAAGACTATCTGACCGGCTTCATGACGGGCCTGCGGACCGCCGCTCCCGCTCTGGATGTTCCGGTGCTGCCCCGGTCCGCACCGCTCGATGGCGGCAGGCTTCACTACGTGAACGGCCTTCTGGCCGGTCTGTTCGCGCGTGTCCCTTTCACCACCGACGAAGGCGAGGCCTTAGCCTTTCCGGCATCGGCTGCTGTCGATGACGAGCCTGGTTCGCAAGTCATGGTGCTCTGGGCTTCGCAGACCGGCAATGCCGAGAGCTTCGCCGAGCAATGCGCCCGGCGCCTTAAGGCGAAGGCCTGCCGGGTGCGCCTGGCGTCGCTGGACAGCGTCAAGCCTTCAGAACTGGCAGACGCCGGACAGGCGCTGATCATCGCCAGCACGTTCGGGGATGGGGACGCACCGGACAATGGGGGGCTGTTCTGGTCGTCGCTCCAGAATGAGGCTTCCTCGGGCATGACGGGCCTGCGCTATTCGGTGCTGGCTTTCGGCGATTCCAGTTACGATGAGTTCTGCGGTTTTGGTCGTAAGATAGACGAAACACTTGAAAAACTTGGTGCAACCCGCCTCGCGCCGCGTGCCGATTGCGAGCCGGATTACGAGGATACGGCCGGACAGTGGCTGGACACCGTGCTGGGCGCTCTGCAAGACGATCCCGTTCCCGAAATGACGACGCCCGGCATTGAAAAACCTGCCGTTCCCGCCGCTCCCAGTCCAGCGATAGTGAGGAAAGGCACCGCTGACGGTACCTACACCCGAAAGGCCCCCTTGCGGACGCGCATGATCCGGAACACCCTGCTGAGCGGACTAGGAGCCGCCAAGGAAGTGCGGCTGTTCGGCTTCGACCTCGCGGATCAGGGATTCGCCTATCGGTCGGGTGATGCGCTGGGTGTCTGGCCCACCAATTGTCCCACGCTGGCGTCCGAGATAATCGAACTGCTCGATCTCGCTCCCGAAACGCCGGTCACGGTCAAGGACGTAGGCGAAGTAGCGCTCTATGAGGCGCTCTTGCGCCATTGGGATATCGCCAAGCCTACCCGCAACATTCTGGAACTGGTGGCCGAACGCCTGCCGGAAGCCGCTTTCGTGCCCCTGCTGGATCCGGATCGCAAGCCCGACTACGACCGTTTCCTGCGCGAACACCAGATTGCCGATGTCCTTCACGAAACCGGCGCGCGCCTGACCGCCAGCGACCTCATGAAGGTCATGCGGCCCATCCAGCCACGCTTCTATTCGATCGCCTCCAGCCCCCATGTCCTTGGTGACGAAGTGCAACTGACGGTCTCCGTCCTGCGCTATGCCAACAAGGGAAGGCGGCGCGGCGGGGTGTGCTCCAGTTTCATGGCGGACCGTGCGGAAGAACTTGGCGCGGGCCTGTTTCTCCAGCCCGCCGCGCATTTCCGCCCGCCCGCCGATCCTGCACGCGCCGCGATCATGGTCGGTCCCGGAACGGGAATCGCGCCGTTTCGGGGGTTTCTTCAGGATCGTGAGGCCACCGGCGCAACGGGCAGCAACTGGCTGTTCTTCGGGGAACAGCACGAGGCGACGGACTTCTACTACCGCGAGGAAATCGACAACTGGCGCCGCACGGGTCATCTCGACCGCCTGAGTCTGGCTTTCTCGCGCGACCAGTCGGAGAAGGTCTATGTCCAGGATCGCATGATCGAGGAGGGTGCGGAACTCTGGCGCTGGATCGATGGCGGCGCGAACTTCTACGTCTGCGGCGATGCGGGTCGAATGGCGAAGGACGTGGACCTGGCCCTGCGCCGCATCATCGCCACGCACGGCGGCCTGAAACCGGGCGCGGTGGAGGACTACATCGCCCAGATGCGGGAAGACCGGCGCTATCTTCGGGACGTCTATTAGCCAAAACTCCGGCACCTGAAACCTCCCGCAAGCTTTGCGCGTTGCCATGGTAACTGCAAATCGGCCGGTGTGGAGAGCAGCAATGGCAGCAAGGGAATTCAACCCGCGACCAACGGCCTTTTCGCGCCGTCTCGATGATATCGCCTCGGAAACGGATCAAAGCGGCACGGCGACAGTCGTCATGCCTTGCTCCACGGAAAGCCCCGTGACGGAGCCGGTGAGGGACAGAGCGGCAACGTTCCTGGCCTGGATTCTGGCGCGCCGGGATGCGGAGCGTGGCCAGCTTGCGATTGATTGGCCCGAACTCGCATCGTCAGGCCGGGAACCCGCGCGCGAATGACGAGTTCGGTGGTTCTCTCGACAAGGAGTGCAACATGCCGACAGCAAAATTCGAAACCCCCGAGGGCGACGAGATCGAGGTCGATCCGGCCGATGTCGTAAACATCTCGCAGGGCACCGAGGATGAAACTACCGTCATAGAGCTAGACGATGGCGAAGAGTTGGTAGTCGTCGCCACCAGCCTGGAAGTGGCTGCCGAACTGGGTCTCGATCCTCTCGATTTCGCGGATATCGACGAAGACGAACCCGTCGAGGACTATGACGACGAGGACGACGATCTCGAAAGCGAATGATCGGGCACCGGCCATTCTAGCCGGGTAGCAAGTGAAGGGCAGGTTGCCCCTGCGCAGTATCTGGAGAATTTATGCTCGAACATGTTCCCCGCTGGCTCGGTGCGCTGATAACGAATGTGCGGGCAGGCCATGCCAAGCTCGCTATCGTGCAGGAAGAGGTGGCGCGCGATGCCGGGTTCATCGATCTTTCCAGCCCGGCCTTCGTCAACGGCGGCCGCCTCGCCCAGCGCTTCACCGCCGATGGCGAGGGCGTCTCTCCGCCGCTGACATGGGGCGAGGTACCGGCCGGAACGGTGAGCCTCGTTCTTCTAGTCGAGGATCCCGATGCACCGGCACCGAACCCATTGGTGCACGCGCTGGTCTGGAACCTGCCGCCCACCGCGCGACGGCTTGCGGAAGGAGAGATCGTTGCGGACGGGATCGGCGGTCCCGATGGCCGGGACGTCGGCCGCAACAGCTATTTCCTGGAAGGTTGGCTTCCGCCCGATCCTCCGCCCGGGCATGGTGTGCACGATTATGTGTTCCAGCTCTTCGCATTGTCAGAAGCCATCGATGTGGACGATACGCCCGGTCGGTCCGAGGTTATCGGCGCCATCAGCGGCCGGGTACTGGCCGCCGGCATGCTGGTAGGAACTTACTCGCGCGACGAACCTGTCCGCGTCGATAGTCGGTCGGAAGCGGCAGTCCCAGTGGCGCCATCGGGTATTGCACCGGCCTGAAGCGCTGGGCCGGGCGTGCACGCGTCCGGCCCCAGCTTTGTCCAGATGGAGGATATCCATGCCCAGAGGGGACAAGAGCAGCTATACCGACAAGCAGAAACGCAAGGCACAGCATATTGAGGAAGGTTACGAAGATCGCGGCGTAAGCCACGAGGAAGCCGAAAGTCGTGCCTGGGCTACCGTGAACAAGGAATCCGGCGGAGGAAACAAATCGGGATCCGGACGCGGCAAACCGGACACGCATGTTTCGGCGTCCCGAGGCGGGAAGGCGCACAAGTCAGGATCTTCGGAACAGCGCTCCGCAGCGGCGCGCAAGGGCTGGGAGACGCGCCGACGAAACGGTAACGCCTGATCTAGCCCAGCCTGAGATGGCGCAGCGCCGCGCCGGGGGTTGCTGTCCCCAGGAAGAGGGCACTGGCCCACGGAGCCTGCCTCACGAGGAACCAGAACACCATCGGCACGGTCACACCCGCGAAGATCAACAGCGGTTCGAAACCGATACCAGCTTGGCGCAGCGAGAAGTGCACGAACTGGTGAAGGAACATCACGGTCATCGAGGATGCGCCGATCACTTCCAAGGGTCGCGGCAGCCAGGGTATCAGGCAGATGACCTTCATAAGCTGAAAGAACAGCCAGGTGATGGCGATCGCCAGTGCCATGCCGATAAGCGGCGGGCCGGGCTCCGCATACTTCAGATCCATTCTGAAGTGCGTTCCGAATATCCCCGCCATCAGCGACACGGCGATGACCGCAATACACAGCAGCCATGCGCCACGCAGGCCAATACGGCCTTCCTTCATCAGGTTTCCGAACCAGAGAAACGGCAGGCCGAAGGGCACTACTCCGATCGCCCATGGGGTGGGCAACCCCGGCGCGGCCAGCCACAGAGCGTAACCGCAGACATAGATCAGGATCACCACGGCGACGAGCCGCGGATTGCTTGCGGTTTTCCAGCGCAGCAGCATCGCGTTGTAGAGAATCTGCGTGAAGAACAGGCAGGTCATGAACCAGAACACGCCGAAATCGCTCTTCAGGTACTCTCCACCCAAGATCACGGCCTTCACGCCCGCACGCGTCAGGTAGGGGTTGGGGACGTGAAAGAGGATCGATCTCAGCGAGATAAGTGCCAGAATAAGAGCAAGAAACGCTATATAAGGCACTATAATAGATAGGAACTTCCTCTCCACCAAGTTCATTGGTGGTCGTACCGAAAAGAGCAATCCGGATACGACGAAGAACATCGGCATGCGAAAAAGCCGGAGGAACCATACGATTTCCGGCGACATCGACGATTTGGAATCCGCGCAGACGTGAAGCACTACAAGCAGGATGATACCCAGGCCCTTGCAGGCCTCCAGCCAGGCGATGCGCTTATGGCCGGGACGGGTTTCGAGTGCCTTGGCCCTGTTCACAAATGGCTCTCCTGGGCACCGATGTGCCGTTGGAATTCGCCTCCCGTCCTAGTCGTCCCGCCTCCATCGCGCGATAACCCTTTAAGATTCCGCACTAACCCCTTGTCGCCGTCGTTGTTAGGAAAGGGAAAATCTTCATTGTCAGAGCATTGTGGCACGATGCTCGGCGAGCCTGCATAAACCACACGAAACTGCGGATGCGCACTGCTGCTCCAGCACGGCTGATCGGCGCGGCGGCAGGAGCGCCGGACAGTCTCTAGAGTATAATGGCGGGCGGTTTTGGCATGCTCTAGACTTCGGATGGATCGCCAATCGTCCGGGAACAAGCATTTGAACCGCCTTGGAAAGCGCATCTTGAACAGACTGCTCCCCCGGCCGGTGGCAACGCGGCTGTGGAGCGCGGCCCAGTATCGGGAGAATTTGCGCCAATTTCCGGTGACATCTTCCCGGCCTCACGGGCTTCCCTGCGAGTTGGTGGTGTCGCTGACATCCTATCCGGCGCGCTATGCCACGTTGCACCTGACGCTGGGCAGCCTTCTGCGGCAGGAAACCCTGCCGGACAGGATCGTCCTGTGGATCGCGGAAGGCGACGTAGCCGCCTTGCCGAAGAAGGTGCACGACCTGCTCGATCGCGGGATCGAGCTGCGCGTCGTCGACGATGCGCGGAGCTATAAGAAGCTGATTTTCGCGATCCCGGCTTTTCCGGATGCCTACATCGCCACTGCCGACGACGATGTGTTCTATCGACCCGACTGGCTGACCGATCTGGTCGAAGGGCAGCGCGGGCAGGGGCCGGTGATCACCTGCCATCGCGCGCATCGATTGAAGCAACGGCAGAGCGGCGAAATAGCACCCTATCACGACTGGGAATGGGACGTTCAGGATCCGCAGGCGAGAATGCCCGGCGTCGATCTCATGCCTACCGGGATCGGCGGCATTCTCTACCCCCCCGGCGGCCTCCATCCCGACGTGGTCAGGCGGGACCTGTTCGAGCACTATGCGCCTTCGGCCGACGATTTGTGGTTCTACTGGTGCGCGAGGCGGGCCGGCACCCCTTATTGCAAAGTGGGGCCGCGCTTCGACCAGACCGCCTGGCATTCATCGCAGAAGGAGCGGCTCTACGATCACAACCGCCGCGAAAACGATCTGCAGGTCACGGCACTCGTGGAAGACTTCGGCAATCCATTGCAAATGCCGGTGGCAAGGAAACCCGGAGTGGCTTCCACCGGCTGATCCTGGCTTCCTGATCTGGCCTCATGAGAGGCGCCGGTAGCTATTTATGGTCATTGATCGCCTTTGAAAGCACTGCCTAACAGGGGCACCACACCAGAAGGACGGATGGTCGCGTGACATCGATTTGTGTCGTGATTCCATTACATAACAAGGGTCCGCACATCGCCCGTGCCCTTGATTCCGTCCTGCGCCAGACCAGGCAGCCGGCCGAGATCATCGTTGTCGACGACGTATCGAAGGACGAAGGGCCTCAGATCGCGCGCCGCTATGCCGGGGTTCAGGTGCTGACCCGGAGCACGCCGGGGCCGGGCGGTTACGCGGCGCGCAACCTGGCGATCCGAACCGCGCGATCGGACTATGTGGCCTTCCTCGACGCAGACGACGAATGGACAGATAACCATCTGGAAACATTGGATAGCATGATCCGCACCTCGCCGGCGTATACGGCCATGTTCGGCACCGGCTACGACGAGATCCATCCGGGCGGGCGCACGATCCCCGACGTCTATCGCCGCTCGGGCGGAAGCGAGCGACTGCTGGCATTTCCCGATTTCGTGGAGGCCTGGCTCGATGCGGGAGAGTGCCCGGTGTGGACCTCGGCCATCGCGGCCAGGCGAAACGCGCTGCTGGATGCGGGGCTCTTTCCGGAAGACCGTTGCCGCCGGGGGGGAGACAAGGATCTGTGGCTGAGACTGGCGCGTCAGGGCCCGGTCCATGTGAACCCCGTACGCACTGCCGTATACTTCAAGGATTCGCAGAACATGGTGACCGCGCTTTCGCACGATAACCTCTGCCACTGCATGATCGACACCATCGTGAAGCTGGAGGCGACGGAGCCTTCCTCCACGCGCAAGCTGCTGATCAGGCTCGCCAATCGCGAGACATATCAATATGCCTTGCGAACCGCGAAAAGCCAGCGGGTCAGGCTTGCGAGCTGGAAGCATTTCCAGCCCTGGTACAATCCGCTGCAATTCGCGATCCTGCTCGGCCTGTCGTCACCGCTATGTCAGCCGCTGGCCCGGATCGGCCTGCGGCTGAAAAAGCTCTCGGCCGGAGCCTGAGCATCGCCATGACCGCAAGCCCCCGCATCCATCTCGTGAACCCGATGCTCAACCCCTCCGGTGGCAGCGAATGGCGAACCGTGAGCCTTTACCGCCAGCTCGAACCCTCGGCCGATGTCACGGTCTGGCATTTCCGCGAGGCGCCGTCACAGGCCTTTGCGGGCGTGCGCATGTCCGGGATAGACACGCGTCGGCTGTCGTTCCCACGCGGCGGCACGCTGGTGTTCGTGGGCGTCTACTTCAACATCGGTCACTGGATCCGACTGGCGCGGCCCCGCCGGGTGATCCTGACCTACAACACGCCGGACGCGGAGCGCCTGGCCGAACGGGTCGATCTCATTCGCAAGGCCTGCGGCCTGGAGCCCGAGATCGTGTTCTGCTCCAAGGAACTGGCGGATCAGGTTCCCTATCGCGGCATTGTCGAACCCTCGCTGGTGGACCTCGATGCCTTCGTGCCTCGGGACAGGTCGGGGCGCGATGGCCTGCGCGTCGGCCGATTGAGCCGGGATGCGCCGGAAAAGCATCACCCGGAAGACATGGCGCTCTATGCAAGGCTGGCCGAGGAAGGCTGCGAGATCGACGTGCTTGGCGCCACGATCGCCATGCAGGAGGCTTCGTTCGACACCGGGAATGTCCATATGCGCGCCATCGGCAGCGTGAAGGCGCCCGAGTTTCTGGGCAACCTCGATTGCTTCTTCTATCGCACCTCGCCCTTGTGGCCCGAGCCGTGGGGAAGGGTGATCATCGAGGCCATGGCCAGCGGTCTTCCGGTCGTGACCGATCGCACGTCCGGCGCATCTTCCGTGATCGAGAATGGCCTCAACGGCCTTCTCTTCGACACGACCGAGGAAGCCTACGACCTGATCATGCGCCTGAAGGCCGACGCGGCCTTGCGCCAAACGCTGGGCGAGGCGGCGCGACAGACCGCGGAAAGCCTGCTCAGCGACGAAGTGCGCGCCGGGGTGCAGGCCTTCTACCTCCAGCCCACCGCGCCATCCTGACCGCCATTTCGAGGAAGACGACATGGAATATCGCTCGTTCGCGGATCTGGCAGAGACCGTGTTCTTCAACGCTCACGCCATACCGGAAGACGTCGATCTGATCGTCGGGATACCGCGCAGCGGACTGCTGCCTGCCAATCTCCTGGCGGTTCAACTCCACAAGCCCCTGCTCGATCTGGAAAGCTATCTGGAGGGGCGCACCCCCACGGTGGGGCGCACGGCGCGCGAGACGATTGACCAGAACGTTCGGCCGCGGCGCGTCCTGATCGTCGACGACAGCATCGCTTCCGGAGAATCCATGCGGGCGGTCCGCGAACGGGTTAGGGCCGTCGGCCCCGACATTCCGGCGACTTACCTTGCGGTCTACGGAACCAGGGCCGCGCACGAAGATGCCGACCTGATCTTCGAGGCCGTCCCATCTCCGCGCATCTTCGAATGGAACCTGATGCGCCACAAGCGCCTAGCCGATGCCTGTTTCGATATCGACGGCATCCTCTGCCACGACCCCCACAGCTCGCAGAACGACGACGGGGAGAAGTATCGCGATTTCCTGCTGACCGCCAAGCCGCTGCTGCGGGCGAACGTGCCGATCAAGCACCTGGTGACCAGCAGGCTGGAGAAGTACCGGCCGGAAACCGAACGGTGGCTGGCGCAGAACGGCGTAAAGTACGAAAACCTCTGGATGCTGGACCTGCCATCCGCCGAAGAACGTCGGCGCCAGCGTGCTCATGCCAGCTTCAAGGCGTCGGTCTACGTCAAGACCGGCGCGGGGCTGTTCGTGGAAAGCGAGGACAAGCAGGCCCAGGAGATCGCGCAACTCAGCGAACGACCGGTGCTGAGCATCGAAGGCCAGCGCATGGTCTGGCCAGGCGACACCACCGCTGCCCGGCGCAACTATGCAAGGCGCAACGAGACGGGCGGGGGTGCGGCCAAGCGGCTGGTGAGGGCGGTGGCGTTCGGGCTGCTGGGAGACCGCGGCGTCGCCAGGATCAAGCGCACCCTGCGGCGATAGAGAAATTCCTGACCAAGCGGAGATACCATGCCCCAGGTTTCGGTGATCATGCCCTGCTACAACGCCGCCCGGTTTCTGGATCGCGCGATCGGCAGCCTGCGCGACCAGACGCTACAGGACTGGGAACTGCTGGCCATCGACGATTGCTCGACCGATGACACCTACACACGATTGCAGGAATGGTCGCATCGCGATCCGCGTGTGCGGTGCCTGCAAACGCCCAAGAACGGCGGCCCCAGCGTCGCCCGCAATATCGGCGTAGGCGAGAGCCGGGGAGAATGGCTCGCCATCCTCGATGCCGACGACGCGTTCAAGCCGGAGCGGCTCGCGCGGATGAGCGCATTGGGCGATGAACGGCGCGCCGATCTCGTCTTCGACGGACTGATCTACTACGATGACCAGGCGGGACGGGAAACCGGGCGATCGTTTCGCGAGGAAGGCATATCGTCGGTGACGATCACGGACCTGATCGAAGCCGAACGCCCCGGTTCGCCGTTGAAGTTCGGCTTCCTCAAGCCGATGATGCGCCGCAGCTTCATCACCGGCGAAAGCCTGCGATACTCGGAAAGCCTTCGCTTCGCCGAGGATTTCGATCTCTATGCCCGGTGCCTGCTTTCGGGCGCGACCGGCGTTCTCGATCGCCGCGCCTGGTACGTCTACACCACGCAGCTCGGCCAGGTGAGTGGCGCGCGTTCGCAGGGTACCCGTACCCGGTTCACGCCGCAGACACGGGTAGACATCATGGACCGGCTCATCTCGGAATACGGCGGCCACGCGGAGCCCGGAACGCTGGCGACATTGCGTCAGGGTCGGGAGTGGCAGGTGCTCTATGCGGATTCGCACCGTCTTGGAGAATTGCGCCGGACAGGCCGCTGGGGTGAGTTTGCCTCGCTGGCCTTGCGGCATCCGCGCGCGCTCTGGCGCTTCGTGTCCCGTTCCCGCATCTTCCGTACGGGCGGCGGCGGCAACAATTCGGCAGCGGGTATCTAAGTTTAGGATGGCAGGGGCATCGTACCCCCGTCCGGAACCATACAGCTAGAGCTGATAATATGTATTATGTTAAGCAATGGCCTGTTTGATCTCTGGATCGGCCCTGTCGATGACGACGGTTGGTTGGCCGGCGAGTATGATCTCGCCGGCCAACCATGGTCGTTCAGCCTTGCGGGCGTGAACCCTCTCGCGACCCAGCGGCGGGCTCGTCGCCCAGTCCGCCACCGAGCGAACGGTAAAGTTCGATCAGGTTGTTCGCCTGGGTCAGCCGCGTCGTGACCAGTTGCTGCTCTGCGGCATAGGCGGTGCGCTGTGCGTCCAGTGAGGTCAGGAACGAATCCACCCCTGCCTTGAAGCGCGCGTCGGACAACCGGGCGGCGACTTGCGCGGACTGTGCACGGTTCGTCTGCGCGCGGATCTGGTCACCGATCTTGCCACGCTGCGCCAGCGCATCGGCGACTTCGCGGAAAGCCGTCTGGACAGACTTTTCGTATGTGGCGACGGCGGCAACCTGCGAGGCCTTGGCGTAGGCCAGGTTACCCGACCGCTGACCGCCGTCGAACAGCGGCAATGAGGCGCCGGGAGACGCGGTATAAGTGAAAGTGCCGCTCTTGAAGAGGCCCGACAAGGCGGTGCTGATCGTGCCGATCGTGCCGGTCAGCGAGATGGTCGGGAAGAACGCCGCGCGTGCGGCGCCGATGTTGGCGTTCTCGGCGATCAGCTGGTGTTCCGCCCGCAGCACGTCGGGGCGGCGCAGCAACACGTCGGACGAGACGTCGCTCGGCAACGCGTCGCGGGTCACCAGCGTGTCGGGGAGCCCGGCAGGAAGCTGCTCCTGCGGCACGGTCGTGCCGACCAGCAGGTTCAGCGCGTTCTGGTCGAGAGCGACGGTCGCTTCCAGTGCGGCGATGTCGTTCACGGCGGACTGATAGTTGGTGTCCGCCTGCCGGACCTCCAGTTCGGAACCGACGCCGATGCGGAACTGCTCCCGCGTCAGGTGAAGCGTATCCTCGAAGGTCTTGAGCGTCTCGCGCGACAGGCGAAGCTGCTCATTGTCCGAAGCCATCGTCAGCCAGGCGGTTGCGATTTCCGCGATCAGGCTGATGCGGGCCGAGCGCTGGGCTTCCTCGCTGGCGAAGACCTGCTCCTGCGCGGCGCGGCTGAGGTTGCGGATGCGCCCGAAGAGATCCAGTTCGAAGGCGGAAATGCCGGCCGTCGCCGAATAGATCTCGATGTCCTGCGATCCGACCACACCGGCTCCGGTTCCGCCCGTGCCGCCGGTGGCTCCGGCAATATTGTTGGTATAGGTCGCCGTTCCCCCCGCATTCACGGTGGGAAACAGCGAAGACCGCTGCACGCGCAGTTGCGCACGGGCCTGAAGCACGTTCGCGGCGGCAACGCGCAAGTCGCGGTTGTTGGCAAGGCCGGTCTCGATCACCTTGCGCAGGCGCGGATCGAGGAAGAACTCCTGCCAGCCTATGCGGCTTACGTCCAAGGCGTCGGTGGCTGCCGCCGGGTAGACCCCGCCCTGCGGCAGGGCCGCGGGAACGGAGCCTACCGGCCGGTCATAACGAGGCGCCAGGTTGCACCCTGCCAGCATCGTCGTGCCGGCAATCAGGGCGATAAGGGACTTTTTCATGTTCAGGTTCCCTGCGGCTCGGTGCCGTCGGCGGAGCGAGGACCGGCTTCGGTCTCGACATGGGTTTCAGCTTCCTCGTGGCGATCGGTCTGCCCGTGCTTGAACAGCCGGCTGACGACCACGAAGAACATCGGGACCAGGAAGATCGCGAAGACGGTGGCCGAGAGCATGCCGCCCACGACGGCACGGCCGATGGCGTTCTGTCCGCCGGCGCCCGCACCGCTGGATACGGCCAGCGGCAGCACGCCGAACACGAAGGCCAGCGAGGTCATGAGGATCGGACGAAGGCGCAGCCTTGCCGCCTCGATGGCCGCGCTGAAGGCATTCATGCCGGACTGCACGCGTTCCTCGGCGAATTCGACGATGAGGATCGCGTTCTTGGCGGCGACGCCGATCGTGGTGATCAGGCCGACCTGGAGGTAGATGTCGTTGTTCAGGCCAGTGAGCTTGGCGGCAAGCACCGCACCGATGACGCCGAGCGGAACCACCAGGATGACCGCGATGGGCACCGACCAGCTTTCGTAGAGCGCTGCAAGGCACAGGAACACGACGAAGAGCGACAGCGCATAAAGCGCAGGTGCCTGGCCTCCGGACAGCCGTTCCTCGTAGGACAGACCGGTCCATTCGAGCGCAGTGCCCGGCGGCAGCTTCTGCTGCATCTCGGTGATGGCTTCCATCGCCGAGCCGGTGCTGACGCCCTCGCCCGGCGCACCCTGAAGCTGGACGGCGGGACGGCCGTTATAGCGTGTCAGGATCACCGGCGCCGTCTTCCACGACAGGGTCGAGAAAGCGCCGAAGGGTGCCATCTGCCCGTCGCTGCCGCGAACGAAGAAGTTCTCGATGGCTTCCGGCGATGAACGATAGGCTTCTTCCGCCTGGATGTAGACGCGCTTGGTGCGCCCGCGGTCCAGGAAGTCGTTCACATAGGCACTGCCCCAGGCGGTCGAGATTTCGCTGTTGACCGCGCTGAGATCGAGGCCGAGCGCACCCGCCTTGTCCTGATCGATCTTGACGTCGAGCTGCGGCGCATCGTCAAGGCTGACCGGACGGACTTGGGCGACGCGCTTGTCCTGGGCGGCGAGGCCCAGAAGCTGATTGCGCGCAGCCACCAGCTTTTCGTGCCCGATGTTGTTCTGGTCCACCAGCCACAAGTCGAAACCGGTGGCATTGCCCAGTTCCTGGACGGCGGGCGGAACGAGCGCGAAGATCGTCGCGTCGCGATAGGTCGAGAAGGCGCCCATGGCGCGGCCGATGATGGCCGGCGCACGGTTGTCGGCGCCACTGCGGTCTGCCCAGTCCCTCAGCTTGATGAAGGCCATGCCCGCATTCTGGCCCTGCCCGCTGAACGAGAAGCCGCTGATCGTGAAGACGGACTCCACGTTCGCCTTCTCGTTCTTGAGGAAGTGATCGCGAACGACGTCGAGCCCGCGCTGGGTTCGGGGCAGCGTGGCGCCCGGAGGTGCCTGGACCAGCGCGAACATCGTGCCCTGGTCTTCCTCGGGAAGGAAGCCGCTGGGCAGTCGCCAGAAGATCAGCGCCATGGCGCCGACGATCAGCAGATAGACCAGGCCGGAGCGCTTCCAGTTGCGGGCGGTGCCGCGAACGCTCTTCTCGTACTTCTGGGTGCCGAGGTCGAACTTCTCGTTGAACCAGCGGAAGAAGCGCGCGAACAGGCCGTTACCTTCGTTCTTGGTCGGATCGTGCGGTTTGAGGATGGTGGCGCAGAGCGCCGGCGTCAGGATCAGGGCGACCATCACCGACAGCGCCATCGACGATACGATCGTGATGGAGAACTGGCGATAGATCACACCCGTGGAGCCGCCGAAGAAAGCCATCGGCAGGAACACCGCCGAGAGCACCAGGCCGATGCCGATCAGCGCGCCGCTGATCTCGTCCATCGACTTGCGCGCGGCTTCCTTGGGTTTGAGGTGCTCCGTCTGGATCAATCGCTCGACGTTCTCGACCACGACGATGGCGTCATCGACCAACAGGCCGATGGCTAGCACCATGCCGAACAAAGTCAGCGTGTTGATGGAATAACCCAGCGCCTGCATGACTCCGAAGGTGCCGAGCAGGACCACCGGAACCGCGATCGTCGGGATGATCGTCGCGCGCCAGTTCTGGAGGAACAGGAACATGACGAGGAAGACGAGCGCGACGGCTTCGAACAGGGTGTGGATCACCTGCTCGACCGAGAGGCGAACGAACGGCGTGGAGTCGTAAGGATAGACGACCTTCACGTCCTGCGGGAAGTTCTTGGCGATGCGTTCGACTTCGGCCTTCACCAGGTCGACGGTGTCGAGCGCGTTGGCGCCAGACGCCAGCCTGACGCCGAAGCCGGAAGCGGGCTTGCCGTTGTACTCGGTCTCGAAGCCGTAGTTTTCGGCGCCGAGTTCGACGCGCGCCACGTCGCGCAGGCGCACGACGGCGCCGTTCTGGCCCTGACGCAGGCGGATGTTGCCGAACTGCTCGGGGGTCTGGAGACGCGACTGAACGGAAACGGTGGCGTTGAGCTGCTGCTCCTTCGACGCAGGAAGCTGGCCGATCTGACCCGCCGATACCTGCGCGTTCTGTGCCTGGACGGCAGCGGTGACATCGGCGATCGTCAGGTTGTAGCTGCGCAGCTTCAGCGGATCAACCCAGATGCGCATGGCATACTGGGTGCCGAAGATCTGGAGTTCGCCCACGCCGTTGACGCGGCTGACCGAGTCCTGGACCTGGCTGACGAGGTAGTCCGAAAGGTCATTGGCGTTATGGCTGCCGTCTTCCGAATAGATCGCCGCCACCAGCAGGAAGCTGGCCGCCGACTTGGCAACGGTAACGCCCTGGCGCTGGACCTCCTGCGGGAGCAGCGCGGTCGCGGCCTGGAGCTTGTTCTGCACCTGGACCTGGGCGATGTCCGGATCGGTACCCTGTTCGAACGTCAGGGTGATCGAAACGTTACCGGCCGAGGAAGACTGCGCCGAGAAGTAGCGCAGGTTGTCGATGCCCTTGAGCTGCTGCTCGATGATCTGCGTGGTCGTGCGTTCCAGCGTTTCCGCGTCGGCGCCGGGATAGTTGGCGCTGATGGTCACGGTGGGCGGCGCGATCTCGGGGAACTGGGAGACCGGCAGGCTGCGGATCGCCAGCGCGCCGAACATCATCAGCACGATGGCGATGACCCATGCGAAGATGGGCCTGTCGATAAAATAGCGTGCCATGATCGGTTACTGTCCCTGCCCGCTCTGTGTCTGCGCGGGGTTCTGGCCCTGCTGGCCGGATGCCCCGGCGGCAGGTGCCGAACCGGCAGGCTTGGCTGCTGCCTGTGCCGCCACCGGCTTCACGGGCATGCCGGGCCGGAGCATCTGCGCGCCGTCGACGACCACCTTGTCGCCCGCCTTCAACCCGGCGGTGACGAGCCAGTTGGTGCCGACCGTGCGAGGCGCGGTGAGCTTGCGCATCTCCAGCTTGTTGCCACCGCCGATGACGATCGTCGTCGGGTTGCCCTTCTCATCGCGGCTCACCGCCGATTGCGGGACCAGGATGCCATTGCTCTTCGTACCTTCGACCAGATTGGCGCGAACGAACATGCCCGGGAGCAGGAGCCCGCGGGGATTGCCGAACTGAACGCGCACGATCTGGCTGCCCGTGGCCGGGTCCACCGTCACGTCGGTGAACTTGAGCGTGCCCTCTTCGGCATAAGTGCTGCCGTCCTCCAGCGTCAGCTGGACGCGCGCAGCGCCGCCGCCGCGCGACAGATCACCCGAAAGCAGCTGCTGGCGCAGACGCAGCACGTCGGCGCTGGACTGCTGGATGTCCACGAACATGGGATCGAGCCGCTGGATCGTGGTCAGGGCATCGGTTTGCGAGGCCGATACGAGCGCGCCAGTGGTGAAGGTGGAACGGCCGATACGGCCTGAAATCGGCGCGCGAATGGTCGTGCGGCCGAGATCGATCTGCGCGCTGCGCAAGGCCGCTTCCTGCGCGGCCACGTCTGCCCGTGCCTGTGCGGCGCTGGCGGTGGCGTTTTCGGCTTCCTGCCGCGAGATCGCGTTGATCTTGACCAGTTCGCCGTAGCGGCGCGCCAGGGCGGCGGTGTTCGCGATGTTGGCCCGCGCCCGCACGAGCGCGGCGCGCGCGCTGGCAACCTGTGCCTCGTAGGGCGACGGGTCGATGCGGTAGAGCGGCTGCCCGGCTCGAACCATGTCGCCTTCCTGGAACAGGCGCTCCAGGATCAAACCGTTGACCTGGGGACGGACGTCGGCGGTTTCATAGGCCGTGGTGCGTCCGGGAAGCTCCGAGCTCAGGGTTACGGCTCCCTCCGTGACGGTAACGACACCGACTTCGGGGGGACCGGCGGGAGCCTGTTGTTCTCCCCCGCCGCCACATGCGGTCAGGAGCAAGGCAAACGCCGGAGTGATCTTTTTCATGGAGCAAGCTCGCAATGAGAGTTAAAACGTGAGTGAATGTTCACTCATTGATTCGCGCGATGTGTATTGGGTCGCTAGAACGATTGCAAGGTGAGGAGGATGCAGTGAAAGATGACACAATTATGGACGGGTCGCGAGCGGCTCGTTCCGTGGTACGCCGGGAGCATCTGCTGGATACGGCCAGGAAACTGTTCGTCGAACAGGGCTTCCATCGCACCGGCATGGCGCAGATCGCCCTGGCCTCGGGCATCAAGGTCGGTCAGATCTATCGCGATTTCGCCAACAAGGAAGCGATCATCGCCGCCATCTGCGAAGCCAATCTCGTGGCCTGGCTGGAGGAAGATGCTCTGGAAACTGCCGTGGCGGCGGGAGATACGGCCGCTGTCGCAAGCTGGATCGAAGGCATCTGCTCGGACGAGCCTTCCACCGAGGACCGCCGATTGATGGCGGAACTCCTTGCCGAAGTCGGCCGCAACCCGATCATCGCCTCCATCAACCGGAAAGCCGACGAACGGGTTCGCCAGCGCTTGGACAAGGCCCTCGCCTCCTTTGCGCCGGAAGCTTCGCTGGAGCGTCGATCCTTGGTGGTGGACCTCGTGTTTCTGTTGTCCTGGGGGATGATTGCCATGCTGGAATTGTCGCCGGGCAAGCAGCACGCGCTCGTTCGCGAACATATCGTGTCCGTCCTACGTAAGGAAATGGCCGAACTAACCGGCTGATCTCTCCGAGAATATTGTTCCCAATAGCGCGGCGATCCGTTTGTGTCTCAAGGCGGGTGGAGGCGTGAACGAAAATTGCGCAACTGTTGCTACTGGGGCTGGACAGGCTTTGCGATTCATATCATCCTTGTCCTTGACGCGACCTTCCAAAAAGTCGCGCGGAGGATGCTAGAGATGATCGAGAAGACTGAAGTGGACTCGGGCGAAAAGGCGATGATCCTGTTGCAGAGCCTGATCTGCTACTTGCGTGAAAAGAACGTGCTGAACCGCGCCGATATCGAAGAACTGCGTGAACGCGTGGAAGCTCGGATCGCCGATGTCGAAAGCCATATGCCGTGCGCCAGTGCACTTGCGAGTGCGGCTGCCTCGGACATGCGCGAGCTGGAGCAGTTCTGCGGAAAGAAATATGGCGGCAAGCACAGGCACCGCGTTAACTGATTTCGCATATTTGCCGCCAGTGATAGTGGCGGGCGGTGATTGCTGAATTAGAGAGACGTGCGCCCGCTGCAATCGCGGCCGCGTAATTTGCATCGGACTGGCGACGTGTAATTGATGCCGATGGCAAGAGCTGAGGCCTTGGGTCGATGATCGCTGCCGGCTCCAAAAGGCATGGGCGAATCATCGTCGAGATTCGAGCGCGTCCGGGCGGGTGTTGGCTACACACCCGCCGAGACCGGACCGGCTTTCACCAAGCAATCACGGATTTCCGGTCAGCCGGCCCCAGCGGACATAAGGCAGGATAGAGGCGTAATCGTCCGTCCACGCCCGTGCCGCACGCTCGTCCAGAGGCCCCCAAGGCGTTTCGGGGCTCCCCTGGGCAAGCTGTTGCAGCACTCGCGGGTCGCGGGAAAGAGCGATCCAGCGTGACGGGGTGTAGCGCTCGCTGTCAGCCGGGCTGTCGAGACGGGACAGCGCGCCCAGACCGACCGCAGCGGCGTTTGCGCCCACAACCGGGGCAAGATCGATGTATCGGTTGGATATGTGGAGCAGCAGCAGGCCCTGCGGAGACAGGGCCCGGACATAGACCTGCAAGGCTTCTCTGGTGAGGAGGTGAACAGGGATCGCGTCGCTGGAGAAGGCATCGATCACCAGCACGTCGAAAGCGCGGGCAGGCATGCGGGCAAGCTCCAGACGCGCATCGCCCAGGACGATACGCGCGGATGGTGTGCAATCGCGCAGGAAAGTGAAGCTGCCTTCGGTCGAGAAGCTCAGGATCACTGGGTCGATCTCGAAGAAGGTCCATTGTTGGCCCGGCAGGGAGCGACACGCCAAGGATCCCGTCCCCAGCCCGACGACCCCGACCCGCGCCCCCGCTCCCTCAAGTCGAGGAACCTCGGAAAGCGCCAGCGCTACCCCGGAAGTCGGCCCATAATAAGTCAGGGCCTCTCGCGAACGGCCCGGTTCCAGCGACTGTTCGCCGTGAAGCGTTGTTCCGTGGGCAAGCGTGCGCAAGGTGCCGTTGGAAGCATCCCGCACGGTGTAGATGCCGAAATAACTGCGCGTGCGTTCTCCGGCCAGCGTGGCGCGGATCGTCCAGATCCCGCCTTGTGCGACCATGGCTATGGCAAGCACCAGCACGAAGGCCGCGCGCCATGCCATGACCATAACACCCGTGCCGACCAGGAAGACCGTAAGCAGAACCGCGCTCAGTCCCTCCTCCGGGCGCAGGGCGTGTTGATCGAGTTGCCATCCGAGAAAGCCCGCGAAGGCTAGCAGCAGCAGGAGCGCAAGGCGCGCCATGCCGAGTTCGATCCCCTCCCCGCTGCGCCAGCGCAGCAGCGGGTCGAGCGGCATGAGCAGTGCCGCCGCGACGACCAGCAGCGGATGTTCCCATGCCCAGTCGAACACCAGCGGTGCAATCAGCGCCGTGAACATGCCGCCCAGCGCTCCGCCCGCCGACATGACGAGATAGAACTGCGTCAGTCGTGCCGGTCCGGGCCGGAGGTCGTACAGCCGCTTGTGCAGGGCAGTGGCGATGGAGAACAGCATGAGGCAGGCGCCGCCTGCGACCCACAATGTTCCCGATCCATTGGAGAGCATGGCGTAGCTCCCCGCGAAAAGCACGACTACCGGCGCGATCCCCGCCACGGCCATCGCCGCTCCGCGGCGGTCCGCAAAGGCGACGACGAAGCTCAGCAGATAAAGCCCCAGCGGAATGACCCAAAGCAGCGGCATCGCGAAGATGTCCGTGGTGAGATGGGTGGTCGTGGAAAGCATGAGCCCGGAAGGCACCGCGGCCAATGCCAGCCACAGCACGATCCGCCTTGCGCCGGGCCCGGGCGTCTCCACTTCGCGTGACGCGCCGGCAGGGCCGCCTGCTACGGGCGACAGATGACGGCGGCTGATCGCCGCCACGGCTACCAGCATAATCAGCACGCCGAAGCCGATCGACCATGCAAGGCTCTGTTCGCGCAACGAAAGCATCGGCTCGGCAGCCAGCGGATAGGCCAGCAATCCGGCGAAACTGCCCAGGTTGGAAGCTGCGTAGAGCGCCCAAGGCGCACCGGCACCAGGGTCGGCCGCGAACCAGCGCTGCATCAGCGGCGCCTGGGCCGAGACCGCGAAGAACACCGGGCCCACGCTGATCCCAAGCAGTATCGGCACCCACAGCGCCTCTGGCCAACCTTTGGGCATCGGGATATCGGCCAGTCCGACGGGCAGCGTGAGGCCGGCCAGTACCAGGACGGAAAGGTGGACCATAGCCTGCCGCCCCAGCGACAGCCGCCCCAACAGATGCGCATAGGCGTAGCCGGCCAGAAGCAGCGCCTGATAGACCAGCATGGCGCTGTTCCACACATTGGGTGCACCGCCCAGGCGCGGCAGGGCCATGCGGGCCACCATCGGCTGAACCAGAAACAGCAGGAAACTGCCCGTCAGTATGGTGACGACGAAAAGCCCGCGCCGAGGCCCGCCTTTCGTCAGACCCTTAACTCCAGCCATAAATCTTCCTTGCAGGTGCCGGCCGCGCTCTATCCTACGGTGGCGACGGGATAAAGCCGGCAATGCCGTTTGCGGACCGGGGCAACGATCTCAGCGGCGGCCGGTGATCACGCGAAAATAGCTCTGAGTAAGCGCGGACCTGGCTGGTGGAGCGACGGCACCCCTAATTTCAACCGCCACTTGGTCGGCAATACTTTGGCGCGAAGCACAAACATAGATCAATGGCGAAGGAACGCGAAAAGTGCGGTGCAGTTTACCAGCCATGTCCGAAGTTCCAGCCTTGGAGAGGAAGCAGGTGCTTTCCCAAACCGACCGTGACGCCTGGGAGGCGCAGTTTCGCGCTTTCATCGAAGCAAAGGATTTCCCCTGCGTAGGCGCGAAATCCGCCCTCTCGCGGGGAACGCTCGCGGTAGAGGTATGCCATTCGATCGAGAGCAGCTGGGACGATCTCGTGATCTACGAGAGGTTGTTGGACTGGTCGGCCAGTTATCAGGACGATCCATCGCTGTTTCGCAGTCTTGCCGTCATATTCGCCGATGACGAGCCGCTCGATGAAGACCGCTTTGAACAGGCCCTGTGGAAGCGCGTTCAGTCGCTTTCGGACAAAGATGCCTGGTTGGGGTTGCCCTACGATCAGCGCGTGAGCAGCGATCCCGACGATCCCCATTTCTCGCTGAGCTTCGGGGGAGAGGCGTTCTTCGTGGTGGGCATGCACCCCAACGCGAGCCGTCCCGCGCGCAGGTTCGCGCGTCCGGTGATGGTGTTCAACCTCCACGACCAGTTCGAGCAGCTTCGATCCCAGGGACGGTACGAGAAGATCCGCGAGACCATCCTGGAGCGAGACGTGAAGATGGCCGGCTCCATAAATCCGATGCTCGCGCGGCATGGCGAGACCAGCGAAGCGGCCCAGTACAGCGGCCGCCTGGTAGGCCCGGAATGGCAGTGCCCGTTCCAGAACCCGAGGGCCGCGCGATGAGCGGAACCCATCGCATCATGCCCCGCAGCGGCGCGGCCTTTCCCCTCGGGCGTGGTCAGTTGTTGACCGTGCTCGATCCCCTCGGCACGCAAGTGTCGGACCTTCTGGCCTTTTGCGCGGACGACGTGCGCGAGGTGATCAGCAACGGCCGCACTTTCGATTACGAAGAAACGCTGCGGCTCACCCGTGGCAATCGGATCTGGTCCAACCGCTCTCGCGTGCTACTGACCATCGAGGATGACAGCGTGGGATGCCATGACTTCCTGCTCACGCCCTGTAGCGTCGATACGTTCCGCCATTTCTACCCCGACAAGCCCGAACACAGAGGGTGTTTCGGCAACCTTGCGGAATGCCTGGCTCCCCATGGGATTTCGCCTGACGACATCCCTGTGGCGTTCAATTGCTTCATGAACGTCCCGGTGGACAGCACCGGCGGAATTTCGGTCCTGCCGCCGCCCAGTCGGGCGGGCGACAGCATCTCGTTCCGCGCGGAGCAGGATCTGATCATCGGCCTTACGGCCTGCTCGGCCTATGCCAGCAATGGCGGGACCTTCAAGCCTATCGACTATCGTATCGAATGACCGTCCTCATGCGGCATCCAGCGCCTGGGCGAGATCGGCAACGATGTCGTCCGGGTGCTCGATGCCGATCGAGAGGCGGATGGTGGACTCCAGAACCCCGATCCGATCCCGGACCGCTACCGGAACCCCGGAATGCGTCGTGGTGGCGGGGTGGCTCGCAAGAGACTCCGTGCCACCAAGGCTCACCGCCAGCTTGAATATCTCCAAGGCATTGAGGAACCGGAAAGCCGCTGGCTGCCCCCCGGCAATGTCGAAGGCAAACGTCGATCCTGCGCCGGTGCATTGAGCAGCAAAGACCTCTGCCTGCCTGCTGCCTTCAGGGTAGAACGGCGGATAGGCCACGCCTTCGACCTTGGGATGTGCGCGGAGAAACTCGGCTGCCGCGGCGGCATTGGCATTGGCGCGCTCCATGCGAAGACCCAGCGTCTCCAGAGACCGCCCAAGCATCCAGCAGCTATGCGGGTCCAGTTGCGTTCCGATCGCGCTGCGCAGAAGGCGGACCTCACGCATCAGACTGGCAGACCCCAGCGCCGCGCCGGCAACGAGGTCGGAGTGTCCGCCCACGTACTTGGTCAGCGAGTAGAGGGAGATATCGGCGCCAAGCCGCAGCGGATGCTGGAATACGGGGCCGAGCAGCGTGTTGTCGCAGACGAGCAGTGGGCGATGAGCCTGCCGCGTTTCGATCTCCTCGCAGAGCGTCTTCATCAACGCGATATCGACCAGGCTGTTGGTGGGGTTTGCGGGCGTTTCCACCAGGACAAGCGAAACCCGGCCCTGCGCCATGGCCTGCTCAGCCGCCTGCATGGCCGCCTCTTTGTCCAGTCCATCGCTGAAGCCTACCGCCTTGATGCCGAGATTGGCCAAAGTCTTCGCCAGAAGCGTCTCGGTGCCTCCGTAAAGCGGCTGGGAATGAAGGATCACGTCTCCCGGACGCGCGAAAGTCAGGATCGTGGTGGTGATCGCCCCCATGCCAGACGAGAACACCACTCCAGCTTCCGCGCCTTCGTAGACCGCCATGCGGTCTTCCACGATCTCGCTGTTGGGATGATTGAACCGGGAATAGACGAGACCCCGCCCCTGCCCCGGTGGCGGATCCTTCCGTCCGGCCACATAGTCGAAGAAATCGCGGCCCTCTTCTGCCGTGGGAAAGACGAAAGTCGATGTCAGAAACACCGGCGGCTTGACGGCACCTTCGGACAGAAGGGGGTCGTAGCCGTAGTTCAACATGAGGGTATCCGGATGGAGCCGATGATCGCCGATCGCCGTCTTGCTTTCCCGCGGTGCCGTCATGTCGTTCTCCTCAGCCAGGCTTATTTGCAATAGGTAGCGGGGAGAGGAACGCCCGACTAGTAACGATCTCGCGGATGGATCCCAGAGCGATCGGCGCTGGGAGTGAAGCCCATCTGGACCAGCAGATCGACCAGGCGCTGACCATCGTCCAAGACCCTCTCCAGCCAATTCTCGTGGTCCATGTGCCCCAGGGCCGACCGCTGGAATTGACCTGCCGCTCGCACCGAGTCGCCCAGAAGCCGAACTTGCAACACAGGCGTGTCGCGCCGCGGCCGCCGGTTGGACGCTGCCTGTTCCGGCACCGCAACGACGCTGACGCGGCTGCGGAGTTTCGCTTGGATGTCCATGAAGCCTGTTTCCCGATATGGCGCGACCCGGTTCGAGCCGATTGAGCGCGCGCGCGTTTTCTTACTCCTGATCAACGCATCGGAAGGCTTCGAGTTTCTGGGAAAAGGCAGCGAAACCGTCGAATTTCTAGACAGCGCTCAAGTTGCCATGCGAGGACGCTGCGCAGTTCGTCCCGTCGGTGCGATGTTTCATCGACAGCCGCCTGCAAGAGGGAACCAGGGCCTTGACGGATCATTCTCAAGTAAATAGGTTGAGATAACTGCTTGACCTCTTCGACCTTACATCGAAGATGCAACATCGGGAATTATCCTCGGGTCGACGGGCATCCTGTCAGGCGACCCACCTCGGTAGAAACGAAAAGGGAGAACCACCCATGCCTCAGAGCGATTTCCACGTCGTCCGCAAGGGCCTGAATTGGGCAGTAAGCCTCCACGGCGTTTTCCTGGCGGCCTTCGAGTCCCAGAAAGCCGCGATCAATCGCGCTATCGATGCTGCCCATCAGGTGGGCATGAAGGGCCACGGCGCGCAAGTCTTGCTGATCGACGGTCATGCCGATCCCCGCACGCAATGGGTCTTCGGCCGCCACCCCTATCCACCGACCGCCTGACCTGTCGGCGGGCGCGCCCACGCTTCGGCGCGCCCGCTGGAAAGCTGCGGCTGGAGAAAACAAGCATGTTCAAGGCTCTCTTCGTAGAACACCCGCGCGCCGTGAACGAGAGTTACGGTGAGCATTGGATCGTCGCCAACCGCTTCGGCCTGAAGATGATCGTGGCGGGATTAGGAACGATGCTGCACGGCTTCGTGCCCGGACTGCTTACCCACGCCGGAAGCGACGCCATTCGTAAGCTGCATGGCGAAATGACGCGTCGTCAAACCGCTGCCATCAAGGCTCAGCCCGATCGCCCAGCGCCGAATCGCTGGCAGCCGGAATATGAAATCTGATTTAAGAACCACATTCAAGCTGCTGGGTTCTCTGGCTTAATCTTCTTCTTCGCCCATCCTCTCCCTCTTGCGCATTTGACACGACATTTTATGTAGCATACTACATATATCGTTCGATGCAGGACGGCGGAGCTTCGGCATCCGGCTCTCCTGCGCAGGAGAGGACCATATCATGCAATTCCACCTGAACGGCTTTCACACCGGCGATCCGGCGATATCGCAAGCCGGACCTGTCGATCACGAGCCGGATACCGTCGATGTCCTGATCGTCGGTTGCGGCCCCGCCGGACTTACCCTGGCCGCCCAACTTGCGCGCTTTCCCTCGATCCGGACCCGCATCGTCGAACGCAAGGACGGCCCTCTCACGCTGGGGCAGGCCGACGGCATCGCCTGTCGCACGATGGAAATGTTCAATGCTTTCGGTTTCGCCGATCGCGTGGCGCGCGAAGCTTATTGGGTAAACGAAACGACGTTCTGGAAGCCCGATGAGAGCGAAGCCCGTCGGATCACGCGCCATGGCCGCATTCCTGACACGGAAGAAGGCCTCTCGGAGTTTCCGCACGTCATCCTCAACCAGGCGCGCGTGCACGATTTCTACCTTGAAGCCATGCGCAATTCCCAAAGCCGGCTTGAGCCGGACTATGGCTTGCTGCTTCAGGATCTGACGATCCCGGCCGATCCTGCGGAGCCGGTCGTCGCTCGCCTTCAACGTGTCGACGCCGCGCTAGGGCATGCCGTGGAAACCGTGCGCGCCCGCTATGTGGTCGGCTGTGACGGAGCCCGCAGCCAGGTTCGCAAGGCCATGGGCCGCGAACTTCATGGAGAGTCCGCAAATCAGGCCTGGGGAGTGATGGATGTCCTGGCCTACAGCGACTTCCCGGATATTCGCCTGAAGACAGCCATTCACTCCGCGAACCAGGGCAACATCCTGATCATTCCGCGCGAAGGCGGTTATCTGGTGCGGCTCTATATCGAACTGGACAAGCTCGAAAAGGACGAACGCGTCTCCGCCCGGAACATCACGCAGGATCAACTGATCGAGGCGGCCCAGCGCATCCTGCACCCTTATGTGCTCGACGTGAAGGAAGTGGCCTGGTGGTCGGTCTACGAGATCGGCCAACGCCTCTGCGACAAGTTCGACGATGTCCCTGCCGGGCAGGAAACGAGCCGCAATCCGCGCGTCTTCATCGCGGGCGACGCCTGCCATACCCACAGCCCGAAAGCAGGCCAGGGGATGAATGTGTCCATGCAGGACGCCTTCAACCTTGGGTGGAAGCTGGCTGCCGTGCTCGGGGGACAGGCCTCGCCCGAACTGCTTCACAGTTACTCCGCCGAGCGTCAGGCGATCGCGAAGGAACTGATCGACTTCGATCGGGAGTTCGCCGCCATGTTCAGCGCCAAGCCTAAGACGTCCGATGACGAGGACGGGGTCGACCCCGCCGAATTCCAGCGATACTTCATCAGGCAGGGCCGCTTCACGGCAGGCACGGCGACGCGGTACGGCCCCTCGTCCCTCACCGGAAAAAGCGATCACCAGCACTTGGCGGAAGGCTTCCGCCTTGGCATGCGCTTCCATTCCGCACCCGTCGTGCGCCTCGCCGACGCCAAGCCGATGCACCTGGGCCACGTTGCTGAGGCTGACGGCCGTTGGCGCGTCTACCTGTTCGCGGGGAAAGAAGGCCTCGCCGCAAATGGTTCGATCGACAGGCTCTGCCGCTTTCTCGAAGCCGATCCCGCGTCGCCCTTGCGTCGGCATACGCCGATCGGGGCGGATAGCGATGCGCTGTTCGACCTTCGGGCCGTCTTCCAGCAGCCGCACCAGTCCTTGTCGATGGACGAACTTCCCGGCCTGCTTTGGCCGCGAAAGGGCACTCTGGGCCTCAGGGATTACGAGAAGGCGTTCTGCGCCGACTCCAGGGCCGGCGACATCTACGACTTGCGCGGCATCGACAGGGAAAAGGGCTGCATGGTCGTGGTTCGCCCGGACCAATATGTTGCGCAGGTTCTACCGCTCGATGCGCACGATCGCCTTGCCGCCTTCTTTGCGGACATTCTGCACGATGCCGGTCAAATCGATATAAAAGAACGTTCGGAACCCGTTCCGGCGTAACATCATCTTGAGCGGGCGGCGGTTCTCGCGCTAGGTGGCCCCATGAGCGACCTAGAGACCATGCCGGGACACCTGATCCGCCGCCTGCACCAGATTTCCGTCGCGCGTTTCACGTCGCGCATGGCCGAAGCCGGCATCGACCTTACGGCCGTTCAATATGCCGCGCTGTTGACCTTGCGCGATCATCCCGGCCTGGACCAACAGACCCTGGCCGGCATGATCGCCTATGATCGTGTGACGATCGGCGGCGTGATCGACAGGCTGGTCCAGAAGGGATTCGTCAATCGGGAAACCAGCCCCAACGACCGCCGCGCCCGCGTGCTGATGCTGAGTGACCAAGGCGGCAACGCGGTCGAGGTCGCCACGCCCTGGGTCGACAAGGTTCAGGAAGACCTCATTTCGCAACTCACTTCAGAAGAGCGAGATAATTTTCTGAATTTGCTACAAAAAACTACGAAGGCGGGTAACGAGATGAGTCGTGCGCCGCTTCGGCATGGGGCGAAGGTCAAGATCTCACAATAGATGGGAGGGTTGCGTCGTTAGGCTTTGAATTTATCAGCTTGATGGCGGCTGAGAACGCGCTCGGCCCAAAGTCCGAATGCCAGCCCGATCGTCAGCCACAGCACGAGCTGCGTGCCGATCGAAGCGATGCGGAATTCCCAGAGGAGCGCGGCCGGAAAATCGCCCGGCACTTCGTCGATCACGGGCAATAGGAACTGGCCGAGGCCGACAATCCCAAGATAGACCACCAGGCCCAGCAGGGTTGCGTCGAAACCTCTTCCCGGCCGAGCCAGAGCCGCCCGCAGACGTGCCGCGACGATGGCGGCGCCCAGCGACAGGGCTATCATTCCGAAAAAGGCTGCGGTGCGCAGTGCCACGGTTTCGTGCTTGCCCACCGCCGGTGGGGTTTGAGGATACTTGATCGCCGGCACCAGCACCACCAGCACGAAAGTCAGCATCGCCAACAGCAGTGCGAAACTGCGCGGACCGAGATGGCCCATACGGCCATAACCATAAGCGAAGACGAGCGAGAAGATCCCGCCGACGGCCGCGCCGTACAGCGCAAGTGCCGTCAGCAGTCCGGCCCCCTTCTGCGTATCGCGGCTGACGAGTTCTTCTTCCGGAGGCCCGTCATGGGCCGTATCCGCATGATCCTTTCCATGCGCGGCGTGGCTTTCCTCGTAGCCGATGGCAAGGTCGATCCGAGGTTCGGCGAAGCCGCGCGCGAAGAGCGTGGCAAGAAGGGCGCCCAGGATGCCGGCAAGCATCCCGCGCCAGAGCAGGTTCCTGGTCATGGCTTATCTCAGTGGCAGGGGAAGCCGAGGAGATGGCGTCCGTCATGGACGAATTCGTGCACGTACATGCCCTGGAACAGCGAGAAAGCGCCCTGCTCCGTGCTGACGAAATAGATGAAGATCACAGCCAGCAGGGTGCCGAGCACGGCCCAGGGCGCGATATCTTCCAGCGGAATGGCGTTGCCACCCTCCAATGGGATGAAGGCATCATCGAAAACTGCGGCGGAAACAGCCATTGTCATGCTCCTTGGCGGGATTGCGCGTCCCCGGAAAACCTGTTGTCGAGCAGGAAGGTCTGGCTCTCGACGGGAAAGCTCCCATGCGATTACAGTGGCGCGACCGCGCCGGATTCCCACCGGCTTCTTCGATCCTCGACGCCGCATCCTTAGGACCGCGCAGGCCGCCGCGTCAACGACTTCACGGAATGGACGCTTGGCAACCACGCTTCTGCTCATCTGCATCGCCGGCACCGCGTCGAGCCGCCAGGGCCGTTTCCCCGATCCCGCCGAACCACTGGATGCCGCCGGTGCGCGGGACGCGAGGCGCCTACCACTGCCGGAGCGCTTTCGGGCCGCAGCCTATCGAAGCCCCTCTCGCTCCGCCGCCGAGACCGCCTCGGCGATGGGTTTGGTTGCCGATGACGACATTGCTCTCTCCGACCTTCGCCATGGCGATTGGAGCGGGCGTTCCTTCGCTGAAATCGAGGCTGCGGAACCCGGCGCGCTGGCGCTCTGGCTTGCGGACCCGACAAGGGGAACGCCAGGAGGGGAAACGATGGAGCAGGCCCGCCTCCGCGTAGGAACCTGGATGGACGGTATCGCGGCGCGGCAGGATTCCGTCTGCGCCGTCACCCATCCCATGATCGTCCGCGCCGCGCTTGCCCATGCGCTCGACATGCCGCTGCGGGCTACGCTCGCCGTGGATGTGGCGCCGCTCTCCCGAACCACCCTCTCGTTCAACCAGACATGGCGATTGCAGTCGCTGGGGCCTGTCACTCAGGGGGTTGCGAGCGAGAGCGTGCCCAGCTAATCGCCGGACGGTCGAGGCGCTCACGCGCTTCGGCAGAAGATCGCGCCGGTGCCCCGCAAGGGGCTTAATACGGGAACACGGTAAGGATGGTCCGCCATCCCGATCCGGGGCTGTCCCTGCAACTGTAAGCGGCGAGCGCGATGCACATCGGCGGTGGGACAAGGGTTTCCGCCGCAGCCACTGGGCCGGACGCTAAGTCATGCGGGGCCTGGGAAGGCCGTGCATCGTGCTGTGACCCGCGAGCCAGGAAACCTGCCGGCGTCGATGTCGCTCTTGCCCGGGTCCAGGGAATGGCCAAGGCACGGTAATCCTTCCGTCTGAGCGACGTGATGCATGCGGCCGGGGCCGCGGCGGCATGACACGTCGGGCGCCCGTGCGCCGGTCCGGCGCGGCGTGCCGCAATCGTCGCGCGTGCGATGAGGAAGCCCCGCCGTTTCAGGTCGCTGGCGCGCGGGAGACGAACCATGAGCAAAGTTCCCACTACCGTCATCACCGGCTTCCTCGGCGCGGGCAAGACTACGCTGATCCGACACTTGCTCCAGAACGCCAAGGGCCGCCGCCTCGCGCTCATCATCAACGAGTTCGGCGATGTCGGCGTGGACGGCGAGCTGGTGAAGGGCTGCAACGACGAGGCCTGCCCGGAGGACGACATCGTCGAACTGGCCAACGGCTGCATCTGCTGCACCGTCGCCGACGACTTCCTGCCCACCATGCAGAAGCTGCTCGACCGCGAGAACAAGCCCGACCACATCATCATCGAGACCAGCGGCCTCGCCTTGCCCAAGCCGCTGGTGAAGGCCTTCCAGTGGCCCGACATCCGCACCCGCGCCACCGTGGACGGCGTGGTCGCGCTGATCGACGCCGATGCCGTGGCCGCCGGCCGGTTCGCCACCGACGAGATCGCCCTTGCCGCCGCGCGCGCCGCCGATCCAATGTTGGACCACGAAAGCCCGCTGGAGGAACTGTTCGAGGAACAGCTCGGCTGCGCGGACATGGTGGTGCTCAACAAGACCGACCTCGTCGATGCCGAGGCCCTCGCCCATGTCGAAACGCTGGTTCTGGCCGAAACGCGCCCCGGCGTGAAGATCGTGCGCGCGGACCACGGCGCGGTCGACATCGCCGCGCTGCTGGGCATCACCGCCGCTGCCGAGGACGACCTCGATTCCCGCCCCTCGCACATCGACGGGCTGGACGAGGATCACGACCATGACGACTTCGACAGCTTCGTCGTATCCGGCGGTGATGTGGCCGATCTCGACGCGCTGCTCGCGCGCCTGAAGAGCTTGATCGCGGAGCATGACGTGCTCCGCGTGAAGGGCATGGTCTCCGTTGGCGGTAAGCCGAGCCGCCTGATCGTGCAGGCCGTTGGCCCGCGTATCCAGCACTTCTACGACCGCGCATGGCTGCCGCAGGAAGCGCGCCGCACCCAGCTTGTCGTCATCGGCCAGAAGGGGCTGGACCGCACTGCCATCGAGGCGGGGCTTGCCGAAGTTCTCGGCACCGTGGACGCCTGATGCACCTGCTCTCCGCCACGCCGGGGACGATCTCCAACGGCGAGGAGGCAATCGATCTCGACCAGTCTCCCGGCGACATGGTGATCCTCACCGTGGCGGACAGCGAACTTGCCTGCTTTGCGGGGGCGGCGGCGCGGTTGCCCTTCGATGCTCCCAGCGTCCGCCTCGCGAACCTGCTGCAACTGCGCCACCCTTACTCGATCGACCTCTATGTCGAGAAAGTGATCGCGCAGGCTAAATTCGTCTGCGTGATCCTGCTCGGCGGCAAGAGCTACTGGGGCTACGGCATCGACGAGATCGCCCGCGTCGCGCGCGAAAACGGCATTGCCTTCGCCGCCATCGCTGACGGGCGAGAGGCCGATCCGGCGCTCGATCGCGCTTCCACCCTCCCCGCCGAGGTGTGCGAACGGATGCGCGACTATCTGCGGCAGGGCGGCACGGCCAATGCCCTCTCGTTCCTGCGCACGGCGGCCCGGACCATCGGCCATGATGCGGGAGAGCCCGACGATCCTGTGCCGGTGGCCGATGCGGGGCTCTATCTCGCGGGGACGAAGCGCGCGGGCCTTGCCGACGTGCAGGCAGGCTGGACCGAAGGCCGTCCGCTGGTGCTGCTGGTGTTCTACCGCGCGCTGATGATCGCGGGCACGCTCGACGCGGTGGACGCCATGATCGCGGCGTTGCGCCAGCGCGGTTTCAACGTCGCCGCCGTCCACGTCCGTGCGCTGCGCGAACCTTTTGCGGTGGATTGGCTGGGCGGACTGCTTGGCGAGATCGCACCCGACGTGATCGTCAACGCCACCAGCTTCGCCTCCTCCTCGGCAGGCGACGACCGCAAGCCCGGCATTCTCGAAAAAGCGAACTGCCCGATCCTGCAAGTCGCCTTCGCGGGCGTGGAGGAAGCGGATTGGCAGGGGGCAGCGCGCGGCCTCGGCCCGCGCGATCTCGCCATGAACGTGGCGCTGCCCGAAGTGGACGGGCGTATCTTCACCCGCGCCGTCGCCTTCAAGGCCGCCGAGCGCTTCGACGAAGTGACCCAGTGCGGCATCGTCGTCCCCCGCGTCGCACCGGATCGCGTGGCTTTCGTTGCCGATCTTGCCGCCGGTTGGGCCAGCCTGCGCCGCACAGTCCCTGCCGAGCGCCGCGTGGCGCTGGTGCTGGCGAACTATCCCAACCGCGACGGGCGTATCGGCAATGGTGTCGGCCTCGACACGCCTGCCAGCACCGCCGCGATCATCGCCGCGCTAGCCGAGGCGGGGTACGACACCGGAGCAGCGCCAAGGGACGGCGCGGCGCTGATGCGGATCATGACCGGCGGCGTGACCAACGACCTCACCTCGCTGGACCGCACATCGTTGGAACGCGGGGGCGAAGTCTCGTTGCCGCTCCCTGCCTACGAAGCCGCCTTTGCGGCCGTGCCCGAAAGCGCGCGGAAGGCCATGGTCGAGCGCTGGGGCGAGCCATCCGCCGATCCCTTCGTACGGGACGGCGCATTCCGCCTGCCGGTACACCGCTTCGGTAATCTGGCCATCGCAGTGCAGCCCGCGCGCGGCTACAACATCGATCCCAAGGCCAGCTAT
Organism: Novosphingobium sp. ZW T3_23; assembly: GCF_044987305.1. Classification (NCBI taxonomy): domain Bacteria; kingdom Pseudomonadati; phylum Pseudomonadota; class Alphaproteobacteria; order Sphingomonadales; family Sphingomonadaceae; genus Novosphingobium; species Novosphingobium sp. ZW T3_23. The sequence goes on along the minus strand of NZ_JBJDRF010000009.1, from coordinate 4,461 downwards.
CACGACCCGGCCCTGCCGCCGCCGCACGCCTACCTCGCCTTCCACGTCTGGCTGGCGCAGGATTTCGGCGCGCAGGCGCTGGTCCATGTCGGCAAGCACGGCAATCTGGAATGGCTGCCCGGCAAGGCGATCTCGCTTTCGCGCGAGTGCTTCCCGGAGATCTGCGCCGGGCCGCTGCCGCAACTCTATCCTTTCATCGTCAACGATCCCGGCGAAGGCACGCAGGCCAAGCGCCGCATCGGCGCGGTGGTGATCGACCACCTCACCCCGCCGCTCACCCGCGCCGAGACTTACGGCCCGCTCAAGCAGCTGGAAGCGCTGGTGGACGAATACTACCTCGCCGCCGGCATGGACCCGCGCCGCCTCGATCGGCTGCGGCGCGACATTCTCGATCTGGCCCGCAGCCACGGCCTCGACCGCGACGCCGGGGCCAGCGGCAACGATGACGACGCGCTTTCGGCCATCGACAACTACTTGTGCGAATTGAAGGAATTGCAGATCCGTGATGGTCTGCATGTCTTCACCCGGTCGCCCGAGGGCCGCTTGCGGCGCGACCTGCTGGTGGCGCTGGCCCGTACGCCGCGCGGGTATGACCATGCCGGGCAGGCCTCATTGTTGCGGGCGATGGCCGAGGATTTCGGGCTCGACTTCGATCCGCTCGATTGCCGGATGGGCGATCGCTGGGACGGCGCCCAGCCAGAGGCGCTGGCGGCGGTTTCGGACGAACCCTGGCGCACGCATGGCGATACCGTGGAGCGTCTCGAACTGCTGGCTGCGGAACTGGTCGATCCTCGTCGTCCCGGGCTTGATCCGGGACCGCTGGCCGAGCCGCGCCTTGCTCGCGAGGGAGCGCCTCAAGGATTGCCAGCGGTCCCGGATCAAGTCCGGGACGACGTAGGGCCCCAAACCGCCGCTGTGCTCCACGCGATCCAGACCGACCTCGCCCCCCGCATCGACCTATGCGGCCCGCACGAGGCCGAGGCGCTGATCGCCGGACTCGACGGCCGCTTCGTCCTCCCCGGGCCCTCCGGCGCCCCAACGCGCGGGCGCCCGGACGTGCTCCCCACGGGTCGCAACTTCTACTCGGTCGACACCCGCGCCGTGCCCACTGCCGTCGCCTGGGAACTCGGCCGCAAGTCCGCCGACCTGCTGGTGGAGGACTACCTCCAGCGCGAGGGCGAATATCCCAAGGCCATCGCCCTCTCCGCCTGGGGCACCGCCAACATGCGCACCGGCGGCGACGACATCGCGCAGGCCCTCGCGCTGATGGGCGCACGGCCGCGCTGGGACTGGACTTCGGGCCGCGTGATCGGCTTCGAGATCATGACCGTGGCCGAACTCGGCCGCCCGCGCGTGGACGTGACCTTGCGCGTCTCCGGTTTCTTCCGCGACGCTTTCCCCGAACAGATCGATCTGATCGACAGCGCCGCGCGCGCGGTTATGGCACTCGACGAGCCGCTGGGCGACAACCCCGCCGCAGAGCGCCACCGCGCCGAAACGGCCAAACTCGTCGAGGGCGGCGAGGCCGAAACGCAGGCCACTCGCCGCGCCGGCGCGCGCGTTTTCGGATCGAAGCCGGGCGCCTATGGGGCCGGGCTTCAAGCCATGATCGACGAGAAAATCTGGCACGAGCGCGGCGATCTGGCGGACGTCTATCTCGACTGGGGCAGCTACGCCTATGGCGGCGGCGTCGAAGGCGATGCCGAGCGCGGGTTGTTCGCCGCCCGCCTCGCCTCGGTGGACGCCGTGGTCCAGAACCAGGACAATCGCGAGCACGACCTGCTCGACAGCGACGATTACTACCAGTTCGAAGGCGGCATCGCCGCCGCCGTGGAGCATCTGAAGGGCCGCGCGCCGATCAGCTACCACAACGACCACAGCCGCCCCGAGCGCCCGGTCGTCCGCACGCTGGAGGACGAAATCGGCCGCATCGTGCGCGGGCGCGTCACCAATCCCAAGTGGATCGCGGGCGTGATGCGCCATGGCTACAAGGGCGCGTTCGAAATCGCCGCTTCGGTTGATTACCTCTTCGCCTTTGCCGCAACGACCCACGCGGTGAAGGACCATCACTTCGACCTCGTCCACGCCGCCTTCATAGAGGACGAGGCGGTGCGCGAGTTCATGGCCGATGCGAACCCGGCGGCCTTGCGCGAAACCGCCGCGCGCCTTGCCGAGGCGCTGGAGCGCGGCCTCTGGAAACCCCGATCGAACAGCGCGGGCCTGATGCTCGCTGAACTCTCTGGAGCATGACCATGGTGCAGCGTACCGACGAACAGCACGCCGAGAAGATGAAGAAGAAGCAGGCCGCGCATGACAAGATCATGGCCGGCAAGACGGTCGAAAAGGGCCTGCTGATCGTCCACACCGGCAAGGGCAAGGGCAAGACCACCGCTGCGCTGGGCATGGTGGTGCGCGCCATCGGCCATGGCAAGAAAGTGGGCGTCATCCAGTTCGTGAAGGGCGCGATGACCACGGGCGAGAAGGTCGTCTTCGATGCCTTCCCCGATCAGGTTGAATTCAAGCCAATGGGCGAAGGCTTTACCTGGAACACGCAGGACCGCGCCCGCGATATCGAACTCTCGCGCGAGGCGTGGGAGGAAGTGAAGCGCATGGTCGCGGATCCCGCCTATGACATGGTGCTCGCGGACGAACTCAACATCGTGCTGCGCTACGACTACCTGCCGCTCGACGAGGTGCTGGAAGTGTTGAGCGCGCGCGGCGAGATGAACCACGTCCTCGTCACCGGCCGCAATGCCCCGGAAGCGTTGATGGATGCGGCGGATCTGGTGACGGAAATGACGCTGGTGAAGCATCCATTCCGCTCTGGCGTAAAGGCGCAGGCCGGCATAGAATTCTGACGATGCCGCCACGCTTCGGTCCCGCCTTTCAGGACGAACTCGCCGCGCTGCTGGAATGGCGGCGCGACGTGCGCCATTTCCGCAGCGACCCGCTGGACGAGGATACGGTGGCCGAACTTCTGGCAACCGCCCAGTTCGCGCCTTCGGTCGGCAATTCGCAGCCCTGGCGGTTCGTGCGGGTCCGCTCGGCCGAACTGCGCGAGCAACTGGCGCTGCATGCCGATGCGGAAGTGGCACGGGCCGGATCGTCCATGTCGGAGGAGCGACGCACGGCGTACTCCGTCCTGAAACTCCACGGGATGCGCGAGGCTGCCGAGGTCATCGCCGTGTTCTGTGATGACGCCACCGCTTTCGGCTCAGGCCTTGGCGCCGCGACGATGCCGGAAACCCGGCGCTATTCGGTGGTCCTGGCGATCCACACGCTCTGGCTTGCGGCTCGGGCGAAAGGGCTGGGGCTGGGCTGGGTCTCCGTAGTCGCGCCGGGCCATGTCGAAAGCGTGCTGGGCGTCTCGCCGGACTGGCGGCTCATCGCACTGCTGTGCCTGGGTCATCCGCTGGAGCCGGACGACCGGCCCGAACTCGAACGGCGCGGCTGGCAATCGCGGCTGGATTGGCGGGCCAACGTCAGCGAGCGCTGACTTGCGCCGCCAGCGCCTTCGCCGCCTTGATGTAGGCCGGGCCTCCGCAGACCGTCCAGGCCTGCGGAATGGCGATGCGCGGGATATCCCGCAGGACCGGATGATGGATCATCTCGGTGCCCTGGTCGGAGACGCGCTGCGTCGCGCTGTCGATCACGATGTAGTCGGGATGCGCCGCCGTCATCTCTTCAAGGCTCATCTGCGAGAGCGACGGCTTGCCCAGCTTCCCGGCAAGATTGACCAGGCCGACCCGCGTCATCAGATCGTCCACCAGCGTGCCGGTGCCGGTAAGGTAGCCGCGCCTCTGGTAGTAGGCCGCCACATTGCCACGGCCGGCGCTGCGAAGCCCGGCAAGCTGCGCGTTCATGCGCGCGATCATCGCCTCTCCCCGCTCCGGATGTCCCACCGCACCGGCCACAGCGCGGATGGAGGCCAGAATGCCCGCGTAATCATGCGCAGACTTGAGGTCGAGCGAGGCATAGTGCTGGTTCTTCAGCACGGCAATGGCCGGATTGCGACGCGCCGGCATGCCGATCACCAGGTCCGGATCGGCGGCCAGCACCTCTTCCGCGGAACCGCCGAAGACCGGCAGGCTTCGTGCGGTTTTCGCGACGTCGGACATGTCCGGGTCGGATGCATAGCGGGTCAGCCCCGCGATCTGCTCCCGATCGGCAAGCGCGACCAGCAGCTGGTCCGCACAAAGATTGAGCGAGACGATCCGCCGGGGCCGTTCCTTGGCGAGCCTATCCTTGGCAGGATTCGTCGCCCCCGGGGATGCCGCAGCCAAGGGGACCGCCAGCAGGAGGCAGGGGACAAGCCGAAGATAGCGATGGATTTTTCCGAAGCTCATGTCATGGGCTCCTTACCAACACGGACCCGGGACACAAGCGTGACGGGCAGCCGATCGCATGCGAGGTTATCGTGCAGAGCCGCAGTTCGTCCCGCCCCACCTCCATCCCCCGGGC
>NZ_JBJDRF010000008.1:0-118157 GCF_044987305.1 Novosphingobium sp. ZW T3_23 | reverse complement strand
GCCCCCGCCTCCGCCGCCGCCTCCGCCGGTTGTGGAATGCAACAAGGGTCCGTACATCGTGTTCTTCGACTGGGATAAGTCGGACATCACGCCGGAAGCCGCCACCATTCTCGACAGCGCCGTCAGTGCCTATGGCAACTGCAACAGCGTTCCGATCATGCTGGCCGGTTACACCGACCGTTCGGGTTCGCCCAAGTACAACCTCGGTCTTTCGGCTCGCCGTAACGACTCGGTTCGTGCTTACCTCACCAGCCACGGCATTCCGGACGGCTCGATCTCGAGCCAGGCCTTCGGTGAAGCCAACCCGCGCGTTCCGACTGCTGACGGCGTGCGCGAGCTGCAGAACCGTCGCGTCGAAATCACTTACGGTCCGGGTTCGGGCATGTAAGCGACCGGCAACGGTACAAGATTGGGGGGCCGGAGCGATCCGGCCCCCTTTTCTTTTGCCTGCTTCCTGCACATGCCGGCCACAAAAAAGCCCCGCAGAAGCGGGGCTTTTTCGGTGAGACTAGAGCGGTCGATCCGGCTGCACCGGATCGACCGCTCTAAGTTTTTGGTTTGCCGCATTTTCCGAGTCATCAGGTGATTCCACCTGATTGGAAAATGCTCTATCTCGGATCAGGCCGCGTAAGGCGTGGGATCCACAAGCCCCGCATCCGCGAACCCGGCCTTGCGCAGCCGGCAGCTATCGCATTCTCCGCAGGCCAGATCGCCCGGTTGCGGATCGTAGCACGACCAGCTCATGCCTGCATCCATGCCCAGACGATGCGCCTCGCGCGCGATCTGGGCCTTGCCCATGAACTGAAGCGGTGCGTGAATCTGGAACGCCGTGCCCTGATCGCCTTCCTTCGTCGCCAGCCGTGCGATGTCCTGGAAGGCGGCAATGAATTCCGGGCGGCAATCCGGATATCCGGAATAATCCAGCGCATTCACGCCGATGAAGATGTCCGCCGCGCCGATCGCCTCGGCCCAGGCCAAGGTCAGCGACAGGAACACGAGGTTGCGCGCCGGGACGTAAGTGACGGGCACGCCCTCTCCCAAACCGTCCTTGGGGACGTCGATATCCGCCGTTAGCGCCGAGCCGCCGAACTGCCGCAAGTCGAGCGGCAGCACGACATGACGTTCCGCTCCCACGAATTCGGCGATCTTGCGGGCGGAATCGATCTCGCAGCGATGGCGCTGGTTATAGTCGATGGTCAGCGCACTGACCGAGTAGCCCGCTTCGCGAGCGATACCGGCCGAAACCATGGAATCGAGCCCGCCGGAAAGAAGGACGACCGCCTTGCGGCCCTTGATATCTTGGGAATGCTGCATCGGCCTGAGCTAGGCTTTCGCCGGGGCGATGACAACCTCGCGCGTGCGCCCTCAGTCGTGGCAGGGCCCGGTGCGCCGCCCTTCTCCCGCATAGGAATAAGGCTGGCCGCCCGCGATGCCTTGGGTATCAATCTGGACCAGCGCGTTGGTTTCCCGACGGATCCGCGTGCGTCCAAACCCTTGCCCGGCGCAAGTATACTGCACCACGACTTCCACGGGCGTATCCTGGACAACCACCGATTTGCAGGTCAGCCCCTGATGATGGAGCTGGATCAACTCTCGGCCACCGCGCACGCAGACGTTGCGCACCACCCCTCCCACGCCCCGCTCGCGCAGTTCCCATGAGCCGGACTCAAGCTGGTCGAGCATGATCAACGACCGGCTCTGGGCCACCGCGCCCGAGGCGACGGCCAAGGCCGCCCCGCCCGCCGCGATCAACGCGGCGACGGCTGGACCGCGAAGGCCCAGAAATTTCCCGCGCAATTTCCGACGGGTCGGGATCTGAAGTTTTCGTGCCTTGGGCTGGGTCATGCCCCCCATATCGTCATTACCCGCCTGCAAGACAAGCCGGCAGAACAATGATGTAATTATACCGGCACGTGCAAGATCTTGGAACAGAAGGCACAATCGACCGGAACCATGCCGGTTTCGTCACGCATGTCGACCCGCTCCGACTCCGGAAACGCGCCCAGAATGCTCTGATAATATTCCACCGAGCAACGGCAACCGCGCTGCAACGGCTCCAGCGGCTCCGCGCGCACTTCCTCTTCCTCGTGGAACAGGCGCCAGACGAGTTGTTCCAGATTGAGCACCGGATCGACGAGTTCGGCGGGCTGGATGCTCTGCGCCATGATCGAGACGTGCTCCCAATCCGGATGCATGTCCTTGGCGTGAAGTCGCTCCTTGCCCTCTTCGCCGTCGGGCAAGTGCTGGATGAGCAAGCCCCCGGCCACGCATCGCGGTCCGTTCGAACGTACCGATACGCGGATGACGGTGGGCAACTGTTCCGATTGCAGGAAGTAGTTCTCGCAGGCTTCCGCCAGAGAGGAACCTTCCAGCGGCACGACCCCCTGATATCGCTCGTTGGAGACGTCGAGGTCGAACGTGATCGCAAGGTAGCCGTTGCCGAAGATCGTCTCCAGCGAGCAATCTTCGTCCAGCTTTTCCGCCAGCACGGGATCGTGGCGCAAGTAACCGCGCAGTTCTCCGTTGCGGTAGTCGCAGACCAGCAGGTCCACCGCGCCACCCTCGGACTGGGCCTGGAAAGTGAGCTGCGCGCCCCGCTCCTTGAGCAGCGAACCCATCAGCGCCGTGAGAACCAGCGCTTCCGCCAGCACATGCTTGACGGCCTTGGGATAGCTGTGCGCCGAAAGCACGGTTTCCAGCACCGGCCCCAGCCGTACCACGCGCCCGCGCGCACTGCGCGCGGGTACGGTGAAGGCCAGGACGCGGTCGAAGCCGGTATCATCGGTGCGGGGCAGTTCGTCGCTCACAGCTTGCCCAATGCCCAGAGCAGAACCGACTTCTGCCCGTGGATCCGATTTTCCGCCTCGTCCCAGGCGCCGGACTGCGGGCCATCGATCACCTCGTCCGTCACTTCCTCCCCGCGATGGGCGGGAAGGCAGTGCAGGAACATCGCGTTCTCGGCTGCGGAAGCCATGAGCGCCGCATCGACCTGATAAGGTTGCATCGCGGCGATATGCACATCTCCGCCGACCTGCCCCATGGAGACCCAGGTATCGGTGACGACCACATGCGCGCCGCGTACGGCTTCCAGGGGATCCTGGGTGAAGATCACCTCGCCGCCCGCCGCCCGCGCGCGCTCGACGAAGCCGGCGTCGGGTTCGTAGCCCTGGGGGCCGCCCACGCGAACGGTGAACTTCATCAGGCCCGCCGCCTCGATCAGCGAATTGACCACGTTGTTGCCGTCTCCCAGCCACGCGACCTGCAGGCCGGGCAACGAAAAGCCACGCTCGACTATGGTCAGCAGATCGGCGACGATCTGGCAGGGGTGCGAGAGATCGGTAAGGCCGTTGATCACCGGCACGTCGGCATGACGCGCCAGTTCCTCAATCTTGGCGTGATCGTCCGTACGGATCATGATCGCGTCCACCATGCGGCTGAGCACGCGGGCGGTATCGGCCACCGTCTCACCGCGGCCGAGCTGCGTCGAACCCGATTCCAGAATCAGCGCGGAGCCGCCGAGCTGACGCATCGCCATGTCGAAGGAGACGCGGGTGCGGGTCGAGTTCTTCTCGAAGATCATCGCCAGGACATGACCGGCGAGCGGCGCATCGGCATCGGGCTTGCCCTTCGGCCAGCCCTGCCGCGCCGCCTTGCGATCGATGGCATCATTGATCATCGCCGACAGGACAGGCCCCCCGGCATCGCTCAGGTCTACGAAATCCCGGCTCATCAGGCCACCTCTTCGGGCTGATAGCTCGCCGCCGCGGCGGAGAGGCTTTCCATGAATTCATCGATGTGGCTGTCGTCGATCACCAGCGGCGGCAGGACACGCACGACATTATCGCCGGCCGAGACCGTGAGCACCTGATGATTGTCGCGCATGTGGGCCACGAAGGGGCGCGGTTCGCTCTTCAGCTTGATGCCGATGAACAGGCCGCGGCCGTGGACCGATTCGAACAGCTCGGGATAGTTCCCGATGAACTGCTCCAGCCGGGCGCGCAGGCGCTCACCCTTGGCGCGGACATCGGCAAGGAAGGCCTCGTCCGCAACCACGTCGAGCACCGCGCCGATGGCGGCCATGGCGAAGGGATTGCCGCCGTAGGTAGAGCCATGCGCGCCGATCACCATGCCGCGGGCGGCCTTCTCGGTGGCCAGGCAGGCGCCGACCGGGAAACCGCCGCCGATGCCCTTGGCCGTCGACATGATGTCCGGAACGATGCCGAACTGCTCATAGGCATAGAGCGTGCCGGCACGGGCCACGCCGCTCTGCACTTCGTCGAGGATCAGCATGAGATCATGTTCGTCGCAAAGTGCGCGGAGGCCCTGGAGAAATTCGTCCGAAGCGATGCGCACGCCGCCTTCGCCCTGGATCGGCTCGACCAGGAAGCCTGCGGTGTTCGGCCCGATCGCCGCCTTGGCCGCTTCCAGATCGTCGAATTCCACGTACTTGAAACCGGGCAGAAGCGGCAGGAAGCCCTTGTGCATCTTTTCCTGGTTGGAGGCGCTGATCGTGGCCATCGTGCGGCCGTGGAACGCGTTCCTGAAGGTGATCAGCTCATACTTGTGGTCATTGCCGACATGCTGGTGATAAGCGCGCGCGGTCTTGATCGCGCATTCCACCGCTTCCGCGCCGGAATTGGTGAAGAACACCGTATCGGCGAAAGTCAGATCGATCAGGCGTTGCGCGATCGCCTCGCCTTGCGGGCTGCCGTAGAGATTGGAGACGTGCATCAGCGTCTCGGCCTGCTTCTGGATCGCGCCGATCAGGCCGGGATGCGAATGGCCGAGCAGGTTCACGGCGATACCACTGGCAAAATCGAGGAATCGGCGACCGTCTTCACTGATGAGGTGGCAATGTTCGCCGCGAACGGGCCGAACGCCGCACCGGGGGTACACAGGCATCAGCGGAGTGATCGACATGACGGAATTCCTCGATAACGAATCAGTGAAGTGAAAACGGGAATCACAAACGACAAATGGCGGCCCTATCCGGACCGCCATTTGCGCGCTTTTAGGTATTTGCAGGCCCCCGGTCAAATAACCGGCGACATTGCAATCGGGATCAGGCCTGGAGCGGCGCCAGGTTGACCGCCGAGTACTTGCCTCGTCGATCGACCTCGATGTCGAACTCCACGCGATCGCCTTCGTTCAGGGCGCCAAGGCCCGAACGCTCGACGGCGCTGATGTGAACGAATGCATCCGGCTGGCCGTCATCACGCGTGATGAAGCCGAAGCCCTTCATGGAGTTGAAGAACTTCACCGTGCCGGTGGCCTTTTCGCCGGTCAGCTGACGCTGCGGTGCAGGTTCGCGCTTTTCCACGGCGATCACGTCGCCCACGACCACGAGTTCGCTGGCCGAAATCTTGCCGCCGCGATCGACGAGCTGGAATTCGAGCTGCTGGCCTTCGGCCAGACCTTCGAGACCGGCGCGCTCGACAGCGCTGATGTGGACGAACACGTCTTCGCCGCCTTCATCGCGCTGGATGAAGCCGAAGCCCTTGGCACCGTTGAAGAACTTTACGACGCCCTTGCCCTGGCCAACGACCTGGGCGGGCATCCCGCCGCCGCCGCCGCCACGCGGGCCGCCGAAGCCGCCACCGCCGCCGCGCGGGCCACCGAAGCCGCCGCGATCACCGCCGCCGCCGCCACCGAAGCGGTCACCGCCGCCGAAACCGCCGCGATCACCGCCACCGCCGAAGCGATCGCCGCCGCCGCCAAACCGGTCCCCGCCACCGAAGCGATCCTGGCCGGCAAAGAACGGATCGAACTCGTTCTCACCAAAACCACCATCGCGCTTGTCGCGTCCCCTTCCGCGACGACCTCTGTCAAAACCCATGTCTACGAACGTACCTTCGCTGCGCCCCAAAAAGCATGAACCCGGTCACGTGGACGAACCGCGCCGGGCGGCAGGCAGGTCAGCCGGGACAAGCCGGTTCCTATCTGCAATCGCGAGTCATACACGAGGTTCTGCCACATGGCGAACACAATTACGTGCCAAATTCCCGCCCGATTGACGAAATATCGTATTTTCATGGCGGTCCGGCTTGCTTTTGACAAAAGCAGGGCCCTTGACGTGGACGGATTTCAGGCCGAACCGGAGCCGAACGTTCCCGCTTCATACCGGAGACTCGCTTAGATGTTCCGCCAGATTACCGACACCGTTTTCGCCAGCCCGCAGATCGGCACCGACGCCATTGCCGAAGCGAAGGCCATGGGCATCGTGCGGATCGTCAACAATCGTCCCGAGGGCGAAAGCGACGACCAGACGCCCGGCGAGGTGATCGAATCGGAAGCCCGCGCCGCCGGCATCGACTATGTCGCCATCCCGGTAGGTCATGGCGGCTTCAGCCAGGCCCAGGTCTCTGCGATGGCGGACGCCCTCGCCACGGCGGACGGGCCGGTGCTCGCCTATTGCCGGTCCGGCACGCGCTCCACCCTGCTCTGGGCACTCGCCCGGGCCAAAGCCGGCGATAATCCGTCGGTGATCGCCTCCAGGGCGGCAGCGGCGGGGTATGACGTTTCTCCGATCCGCCAGCTTATCGACATGTTCGCCGCCGGCAACTGATCCGGAGAGGCTTTCGGGGGGAGCGGGCGCGCGGCTTTCGAGCACGCTGTCGTTCTGCTCACCCGACCTGCCTCGCAGGGCTCCTCAAGATTCGAAGACGAGGATCTGGCTCCACCGAGTTTCTCGGTGCGGTCGGTCGTGCCGATGATTTCCATCACGATGGTCGCCGCAGACTGAATGCTTGGGTGTTCAGAAGGCGCAGCGGAAGCAGCTTACGCGTCGCGGTATAAAAAAAGGGCCGGAGCGGCTGGCTCCGGCCTTTCAGTTTGTGTTCGCAGGAGGAACATCGGTAGGCGACGACGGATCGTAGGAGAGGAAGAAGTTTCCGCCGCCGCCAAACTCTGAATTTAGTTGTAGGCGCGCTCCCCGTGCTCGCCGATGTCGAGACCCTCGAGTTCGACTTCGGGAGCGACCCTCAGGCCGGTGACTGCCTTGGCGATGAGGACGGCGACCGTGGTGCCGACGGCCGACCAGACGATGGCGACCAGGACCGCGATGACCTGCGTGGCGACCTGCGAGCCCATCGAGAAGTCGGCGCCGCCGGGGCCGCCGAGCGAGGGCGAATAGACGATGCCGGTGCCGATGGCGCCGACGATGCCGCCCACGCCGTGGACGCCGAAAGCGTCGAGCGCGTCGTCATAGCCGAACATCGGCTTGAGCTTGCTGACCGCGAAGAAGCAGACGACCGAGGCGACCGCGCCCAGGATCAGCGCACCGAACGGACCGGAGTTGCCGGCGGCCGGCGTCACTGCCACCAGACCGGCGACGATGCCCGAGCAGAAGCCCAGAGCCGAACCCTTGTGGCCGGCGAGACGCTCGGTGACCATCCAGGCGAGACCCGCAGCAGCGGTGGCGACGAAAGTGTTGATCATGGCAAGCGCGGCCGAACCGTTGGCTTCCAGCGCCGAGCCGGCGTTGAAGCCGAACCAGCCCACCCACAGCAGGCCGGTGCCGACCATGGTGAGCGTCAGCGAGTGCGGGGGCATCGGTTCCTGCGGATAGCCCTTGCGCTTGCCGAGGATGATGGCGGCCACCAGCGCGGCGATACCGGCGTTGATGTGGACCACGGTGCCACCGGCAAAGTCGAGCGCGGCGGGAAGTTCGGTGCCGAACATCTTGCCTTCGAACAGGAAACCGCCGGCTGCCCAGACCATGTGCGCGATCGGGAAGTAAACGATTGTCAGCCAGACGATGCCGAACACCATCACCGCCGAGAACTTGATGCGCTCCACCGTCGAACCCAGCACCAGGGCCAGGGTGATCGCGGCGAAGGTCATCTGGAAGCAGATGAAGATGTATTCGCTGATGACTTCATCGCTGAAAGTCGCCGCCGTGCTGTCTGGCGTGACGCCCGCAAGGAAGAACTTGCCCCAGCTGATGAAGGCGTTGCCCTCGGGCCCGAATGCCAGGCCGTAGCCGTAGACGACCCAGAGCACCATCGCCAGCGAGGCGGCGGCACCGATCTGCGTCATCGTCGAAAGCATGTTCTTCGAGCGGGTCAGGCCGCCGTAGAACAGCATGAGGCCGGGAATGATCATGAGCAGGACCAGCAGGGTCGAGGTCATCATCCAGGCGTTGTTGCCGGGGTTGGGCACGGGAGCCGGCGCGGCGGCGGCTTCCTGCGCCCAGGCAGGCATGGCGGCGAACAGCGACGCACCCAGTGCGCCCGCGCCGCAAAGAATCTTGCGGTTCATCGTGGTTTCCCTCCTGTCGAAAGCGCCGGTCAAAGCGCGGTGTCCCCGGACTCGCCGGTGCGGATGCGCACGGCGGAGGCAAGGTCGAGGACGAAGATCTTGCCGTCGCCGATGGCTTCGGTGCTGGCGACCTGCTGGATCGTTTCCACGATCTTCGGCGCCAGATCGTCCTGCGCGGCCACTTCGATCTTCACTTTCGGGAGCATGTTGGTCGAATACTCGGCCCCACGATAGATTTCGGTCTGACCCTTCTGGCGCCCGAAGCCCTTCACTTCGGTCACGGTCATCCCGGCGACTCCGATCGAGCCCAACGCCTCTCGAACTTCGTCGAGCTTGAAGGGTTTGATGATGGCGATGATAAACTTCATGCCTATCCCCTGTTTCCTGCCGGCCCCGCGCCGGTTGAAACTGAATAAGCAAGGGGCGTGCCAATTTACCAATCGGCAGGATTCAGGGGCGAAATTCTTCAGCTCAACGCAGATGCAGCATGAACCGCCGCTCGATTCCTAAGCAGTTGCCTATTTTTTAGGCAACTCGAGCGACGCGAAGACCGGCAAGTGGTCGGATCCTATCGCGGCAAGGGGGCTATGATGAACGTTTGTTCCCAAAACCGCCCATTGTTCAGACACTATGATGCGATCGAGCCTGGCCAGCGGCCGCCGTGAGGGAAAGCTCCGGCCCGGCGCCAGCACATGCCATGGCGCATGGAATTCCCGAAAACAGCCACCTCCGGCCGACCATTCGTTGAGATCGCCCATCATCACCGTGGGCACGTCAGCCTCGCAATCGTGGACATGGGCCAGCACGCTTCGCACCTGCAACCGGCGGCGCAGGCCGGAGAGATCGAGGTGCATGCCCACGACGCGGAAGCGTTGCCCATCGAGCGAGAGGTCCGCACGGATCGCCCCGCGAGGCTCCAGCACCGGCAGCGGCACTGCCTCCGCCTGGAGCAATTCGATACCCTTGCGTACCAATATCGCATTGCCGTGCCAGCCCAGGCTGTCCGGCTTCATCGTCAGCGGCACGGGAACGTAGTCGGTCGTCGTGTGGATCGCATCGAGCGGCAGCGCGCTCATCCGGCGGCCGAAGCGGCGGTCTACTTCCTGAAGCGCCACCACGTCCGCGTCGATCTCGCGCAGGACCGTCAGGATGCGCTCGGGATCGCGCCGCCGGTCGAGACCGACGGCCTTGTGGATGTTGTAGCTGGCGAACTTGATCTGCAACGAGGGACTTCCGGCGACTGGCAGGGTATCAATCCATCGGAATAGCAGGATGTTCCCGGTTCGTCGTCCCGGACTTGATCCAGGACCGCTGGCCGTGAACGGCCCACGACGCGGTAGAGCGCCCTGTCGCAAGTTCGCGCCTTACGAACTGAAAGCGGTCCCGGATCAAGTCCGGGACGACGATATGCTCAGCGTTCCTTCGTCGCGCTGAAGGTCAGGTCCGGGTTGCGTTCCTGTTGGTAGCTGACGTCCCAGGCGGAGCGGGCCATGAACACCGGGTCGCCGTCGCGGTCCTTGGCGAGGTTCATCTTGTTGAACTCGCCGAAGTCGCGCAGCGCCTTGTCGTCGCCCTTGATCCAGCGGGCAGTGTCGAAGGGCGAGCCCTCCAGCACGGCTTCCACCTTGTATTCGGCTTCGAGACGGCTGATCAGCACGTCGAGCTGAAGCTGGCCGACCACGCCGACGATCCATTGCGAACCGATCTCCGGGTAGAACACCTGGATCACGCCCTCTTCGGAGAGATCGTCCAGTGCCTTGCGGAGCTGCTTGGTCTTGGTCGGATCCTTCAGCGCCACGCGGCGCAGGATTTCCGGCGCGAAGTTCGGCAGGCCGGTGAAGCGGACCTGGTTCTTCTCGGACAGGGTGTCGCCCACGCGCAGAGTGCCGTGGTTGGGGATACCGATGATGTCGCCCGGCTCGGCATTGTCGGCAATCTCGCGGTCCTGCGCGAAGAACAGGATCGGGGAGTGCACCGCGATCGGCTTGCCGAGGCCCGAGGGGGTCAGCTTCATCCCGCGTTTGAAGGTGCCCGAGACCAGACGCATGAAGGCGATGCGGTCGCGGTGCATCGGGTCCATGTTGGCCTGGACCTTGAAGATGAAGCCGGTGACTTCCTTGTTGTCCGGCTCGATCGTGCCTTCGTTGGAAGGCTGCGGACGCGGCGGCGGTGCGAACTTCTCGATCGCGTCGATCAGTTCGCTGACCCCGAAGTTCTTGAGCGCCGAGCCGAAGTAGACCGGAGTAAGGTCACCGCCGCGATAGGCTTCCACGTCGAATTCGGGATAGCCAGCCTGCGCCAGTTCGAGTTCCTCGGCCACAGCTTCGGGCAGCGTCACGTTTTCATCGACCTTGCCGAGGAATTCCCTGCTCGGCCCTTCCGGGCGGCTGACCTTGCCCGTGGCAATATCGAGAATGCCCTCGAACTGCCCGCCCATGCCGACCGGCCAGGACATCGGGCAGACGTCCAGCGCCAGCATGTCGGCCACTTCGTCCATCAGGTCGAAGCAGGCGCGGCCTTCGCGGTCGACCTTGTTGATGAAAGTGATGATCGGCACCGAGCGCAGGCGGCAGACCTCGAAGAGCTTGCGGGTCTGCGGCTCGATGCCCTTGGCCGCGTCGATGACCATGATCGCCGAATCGACAGCGGTGAGCGTGCGGTACGTGTCTTCCGAGAAGTCCTCGTGACCCGGCGTATCGAGCAGGTTGAACGTGATCCCGTCGCGCTCGAAAGTCATGACCGAGCTGGTTACGGAAATGCCGCGCTGTTGCTCGATCTTCATCCAGTCCGACCGCGCGCGCCGCGCGGCGCCGCGTGCCTTGACTTGCCCGGCCAGATGGATCGCGCCGCCTTGCAGCAGCAGCTTCTCGGTCAGGGTGGTCTTACCGGCGTCTGGGTGCGAGATGATCGCGAAAGTGCGCCGGGACTGGTGGGGGACATTGCTCATCGGCGCGCTATTAGTGGGCGCGGGGCAAGATGGAAAGGGGCCAGATAGAAGGGGAAGCGCGGCGTGCCCTCTCCCCCTTACGCGCCGGGTAGTACCGCCTCAGCCCCCGCGCGCGACCTGGAAGCCGGCGAAGGACTGGCTCACCGGCATGAGTTCCAGCGTGTTGATGTTGAGGTGCGCGGGCAGCGTGGCGACCCAGAGCACGGTTCCGGCGATGTCCTCTGCCGTCATCGGATTGGCGCCGCCGTAGAGGTTGTCCGAGGCCTGCTGGTTGCCGCCGGTACGCACGAGCGTGAATTCGGTCTCCACCATGCCCGGCTCGATCGAGGTCACGCGCACGCCGGTACCCGCGAGGTCCGAGCGCAGACCGAGCGAGAACTGATGCACGAAGGCCTTGGTGCCGCCGTAGACGTTGCCGCCGGTATAAGGATAAGTCGCCGCCACCGAGGACAGGTTGACGATCGCGCCCTTGCGCTCGACCAGCGCGGGCAGCAGCTTGTGGGTGAGCGAGACCAGCGCGGTGACGTTGGTGTCGATCATCGTCTTCCAGCTATCGAGCGAAGCGCTCTGGGCCGGTTCGGTGCCGAGCGCCAGGCCGGCATTGTTGACGAGGCAGTCGATCCCGGCGAACTCGGCCGGAAGCGCGGCGAAGGCGGCATCGCGCGCGGCTTCGTCGCGCACGTCGAAAATGGCTGCGTGAAACGTGTCGGCGCCCAGTTCGGCCTTCAGCGCGTCCAGACGTTCCGCGCGGCGGCCGGTGCCGATCACGCGCCAGCCCGCTGCCACGAAAGCGCGGGCACAGGCTTCACCGATACCGGACGTGGCGCCGGTCACGAGTGCGGTCTTCATCGGAAAGTCTCCTTCAATCGGCGGTGAGGACGCTGACGTCCATGCGGAAGCTGCGGCTGGCGCCGGGCTCGAGCGAGAGCACGCCGGGCTTGGCGCGGAAGTCTCCGGTGTAGCCGAGCGGATCGGCGATGCCCTGCCAGGGTTCGATGCAGAGATAGTTCGCGCCGGGCTTCTGCCAGATGCCCAGCATCGGCGTGTCCGGGAAAGCGACGGCAAGCTGCGTGCCGCCCGGCGCCCCAAAGGTGAGCGAGCGGCTGGCGAGCCGGTCCCAGATCACGGCATCGGTCTCGAACAACGCGGCGTCGGGCGTGAGCAGGTGGCCTTCGACCGGCGTGGCTACCGGCTTGGGCAGGACGAGGCCGGTCGGCATGTCGATGCGTCGGATCGGCTGAGGTTCGCTCTGCTCGAAGGCAATCGTGTGGTCGGCCTTGGCGGCGCCGCCGGGCAGCGGCCAGGCGAAGGCCGGATGATAGCCCAAGCTGAAGGGCATGGCGCCGGCTCCGGCATTGGTTACTGTTGCCGTTGTGTGCAGGCTCATGCCTTCCAGGCGGAACCCCAGCTCCAGCGTGAAAGCGAAAGGATATACCTTGCGGGTTTCCTCGCTGTCGCGAAGGCGCAGGCGGGCGTGGTCGGGCGCGGTTTCGACCACTTCGAACAGCGAATGGCGCGCGAAGCCGTGCTTGGGCAATTCGTATTCGCTGCCGTCCAGCCGGTAGCGATTTCCGTTCAGCGCGCCGACGATCGGGAACAGGATCGGCGCATGGCCGGTCCAGAACGCGGGATCGGCATCGGTCATGTATTCGCGGCCGGTCCGGTCGGTAAGCGACCAGAGTTCGGCCCCGAACGTGGCGATGCGCGCCGTGAGGTCGCCGGAGGAGATGGTCACGAATTCCACGTCAATCACCGTCTTTCTCCGAAATCATCGTCGTCCCGGACCCGATCCGGGACCGCTGGCCTAGCTGCGCCTTGCTCGCGAGCGAGCGCCTAAAGATTTGCCAGCGGTCCCGGATCAAGTCCGGGACGACGCATTGCTTTACCCGCGCAGTACCGCGCCCAGCTTGGCGGCGGCGGCGGTCACCTTGTCGCTGATCGCCTTGAGGTCTTCCTCCTTGT
The DNA here is from genome assembly GCF_044987305.1 of Novosphingobium sp. ZW T3_23. Classification (NCBI taxonomy): domain Bacteria; kingdom Pseudomonadati; phylum Pseudomonadota; class Alphaproteobacteria; order Sphingomonadales; family Sphingomonadaceae; genus Novosphingobium; species Novosphingobium sp. ZW T3_23. Next base: position 104,989 of record NZ_JBJDRF010000008.1, on the reverse strand, counting down.
AGCTCTTTTCAAGCGGCTGGAGTGTGACTTCGAGCGCCAGCGACTTCTGGCCTTCGGGCACGCCTGCCCCACGGAAGTCGTCGAACAGCCGGGCCGAAACGATGTTCGCCTTATCCGCGCCTGCCACCATGCGGACGAGATCGCCTGCGGCAAGCTCCGCCGGAACCAGGAACGCATAGTCGCGCGTCACTGCCTGAAGCGCCGGTGGCGCATAGCGGGTGCGGGCGAACGTGGCGGCGCCCTTCTTGCCGGGGATCGCGTCGAGATAGATCTCGGCCACGGCCACCGGGCCTTCGATGTCGAACTGCTTGGCGACCGTGGGGTGCAGCATGCCGAAGCGCGCCAGCACGTTCTTGGGGCCAAGACGCAAGGTGGCGGACTGGCCGGGGTGGAACTGCGGCCCCGCCTCGCCCATGACCTGCAACTTCTCGACCGGTGCGCCGGCCTCGGCCAGCAGCGCGGTGACTTCGGCCTTGGCGTCGTAGGCATCGAACACGGTCGCCTTGCCGGTCGCCCAGCCGCGCGAGACCTTCTCACCGGCGAGCACGAAGCCCAGCGCCAGACGCTCGTCGCTCGCACCGCCCGCGCCGCGCAGATAGCGACGGCCGAGTTCGAACAGACGCAGCGACGACGCGCCGCGATCGAGGTTGCGCTTGGCCGCCATCAACAGGCCCGGCAACAGCGAAGGCCGCATGACCTTCATGTCCTCGCTGATCGGGTTGGCCAGCGACCACAGGTCATTGCCGTCCGCGAAAGCGTCGGCCTCGGCGCTAGGCAGGAACGACCAGGTGACCGCCTCGTGAAGACCACGCGCGGCAGCGGCGCGGCGAACGCGGCGTTCCAGCGCCTGCGTCGGCGTCGCGGTCGGACGAGCGACGCCCCCCTCATTTCCCTTGGCGCCGCGCGGCAGGGCGACGCTCGTCACCTTGTCGAGGCCATTGATGCGGACGACTTCCTCGACGATGTCGGGCGCGCCGTCCACGTCCGGGCGCCAGCCGGGAACGGTGACGGCCCAGGCCTTGTCGAACTTCGCCTGCTCGGCCACGATCGAGAAGCCCAGGCTTTCAAGGATGCGCTGCTGTTCGGCCTCTTCGATGCGAACACCGCCCAGCTTCTCGGTCAGCGCCGGATCGAAATGGACGATCTTCGGCGTGGCCGGGGCCGCGCCGCTGCGCACCGCCTGCGAGGCTTCACCGCCGCACAGCGTCTGGATCAACTGGGTCAGGTGGTCGAGGCCGGTGTCGAGGAAGTTCGGATCGATCCCCCGCTCGAAACGGCTGCGCGCGTCCGAAGTGAGGTTGAGCTTGCGGCCGGTCCTGGCGATGCGCTCGGGATCGAAGTAGGCGATTTCGAGCAAAACGTCGGTGGTTGCGTCACCGCAGCCCGAATGCTCGCCGCCCATGATGCCGGCAATGTCGTGAACGCCCGAATCGTCGGCGATCACGGTCATCTCGGCATCGAGCGTGTAAGTCTTCTCGTTCAGCGCGACGACCGTCTCGCCGTCCTTAGCACGGCGTGCCACGACCGGACCGTTCAGCTTGGCCAGGTCATAGGCATGCGCCGGGCGGCCATAGGCCAGCATCAGATAGTTGGTGGCATCGACCAGCGCCGAGATCGGACGCTGACCGGCCGCCTTCAGGCGATCCTGCAGCCACTGCGGCGAGGGACCGTTCTTCACGCCCTTGATCACGCGGCCGTAGAACGCCGGGCAACCTTCGGCATCGTCGGTGCGCACGTCCACCGGGCAGGGGAAGCTGCCGGGAATGTCCAGCGTTTCGATCGGCTTCAGCGTGCCGATGCCGACGGCGGCGAGGTCGCGCGCGATGCCGTAGACGCCCATGCAGTCCGGACGGTTCGGAGTGATGGCCACCTCGATCACCGGATCGGCGCCGTGGTAGTCCGCGAAAGGCGTGCCGACCGGCGCGTCCTCGGGCAGTTCGATGATGCCCTCGTGGTCTTCGCCCAGCTCCAGCTCGCGCGTGGAGCACATCATGCCGTTCGATTCGACGCCGCGCACGGCGGCCACCTTCAGCACCATGCCGTTGGCGGGCACCGTGGCGCCAGCCAAGCCGAGCACGCCGACAAGGCCCGCACGCGCGTTGGGCGCGCCGCAGACGACCTGGAGCACGCCCTCACCCGTATCGACGGTGAGGACCTGCAGCTTGTCCGCCTGCGGATGCTTGTCCGCCGTCAGCACCTTGGCCACGCGGAAGCCGGCCAGCTTGGCAGCGGGGTCTTCGATGCCTTCGACTTCAAGCCCGATGGCATTGAGCTTCAGCGCCATATCCTCAAGCGAGGCGTCGGTCTCAAGGTACTGCTTGAGCCAGGAAAGCGAGAACTTCATTTTCTAAATCCTTCCCGCGCTCAAGCCGGAGTGCCAACGCCGCCCGAAAGGGTCGGCACGTCGAGGGCGGAGAAACCGTAGTGGGAGAGCCAGCGCACATCGCCGTCGAAGAAGGCGCGCAAGTCGTCCATGCCGTACTTCAGCATGGCAAGGCGATCGATGCCGATGCCGAAGGCAAAACCCTGCCATTCGTTCGGATCGAGCCCGGCGAATTCGATGACGCGGCGGTTGACCATGCCCGAGCCGAGCACTTCCATCCAGCCGCCCTCGCCCTTCGACGGATCGCCGCCGATCACGCGCTTGCCGTCGATCAGGGTGAAGCCGATGTCCGCCTCCACCGAGGGTTCGGTGAAAGGGAAATAGCTGGGGCGCAGGCGCAGGACGATGTCTTCACGCTCGAAGAATGCCTTCAGGAACGTTTCCAGCGTCCACTTCAGATGGCCGAGGTGGACGTCCTTGTCGATCACCAGGCCTTCGACCTGATGGAACATCGGCGTGTGGGTGGCGTCGCTGTCCGAACGGTAGACGCGGCCCGGCGCGATGATGCGCAGCGGCGCACCCTGCGCGAGCATCGTGCGCATCTGCACCGGCGAAGTGTGCGTGCGCAGCAGCATCTCGCGGTTCTGGGCATCGCGGTCCGGGAAGTAGAACGTATCGTGCATCGCGCGCGCCGGGTGGCTTTCCGGCATGTTGAGCGCGGTGAAATTGTGCCAGTCGTCCTCAATCTCCGGCCCGGTGGCGACCGAGAAGCCAAGGTCTGCGAAGATCTCGGCAATCTCGTCCATCACTTGCGAGATCGGGTGCACGGTGCCGCGCGGCGCTTCGGGCGCGGGCAGCGACAGGTCGATGGTCTCGGCGGCGAGGCGGGCGGTCAGCGCCGCCGTTTCCAGCGCGTCCTTGCGGGCGGTCAGCGCGTCGCTCACGCTTTCGCGCAGGCTGTGGATCTTCGGCCCTTCGACCTTGCGCGCTTCGGGATCGAGCTTGCCCAGCGTCTTCAGCAGGCCGGAGATCGAACCCTGCTTGCCCAGAAACTCTACACGCAGCGCCTCCAGCGTATCGAGATCGGATGCTTCCGCAATCCGCGAGAGCGCCTCCTGGCCGGTTGCTGCGTAGTCCACTGGTGGTCTGCCTGACTGTTGCTGATATCTGGAAGCGCGGTCCTTACGGGGACGGCGGCCAAATCGCAACGGCGGCAATCACCCTCTACACACGAAGACGGCGCGCGCGCTCGCGCATGACCTGCCCGGTCACCGGCTTCTCAAGCTGGGCATACTGGCGCGGCGTCATGCCCATGAAGGCGCGGAAATCACGGACGAACTGGGCCTGGTCGTGATAGGCCGCGTCGATCGCGCCGATCCACCTGCGCTTGGGATCCAGGGTGAACTGGTCGATGCTGCGCAGGAAGCGCTGGCGGCGCAGCAGCAGCTTGGGCGAGAACCCGAAAGCCGCGCGGCAGACCCGCTCGATGGTTCGCGAATGCGCGCCGACGTGCACCGCTAGATCGCTTGCCGAGCGTACTTCCGGGTCTGCCAAGGCCGCACAGATGGCGAGAATCATCGCCTCGTGCGGCACGGACCGCCGGGGCATGGCTTCCAGATAAGCGGTGAGCAGGTCGAGCTGGTCTCCGGGAGATTCATCCTGCCGCAGCAGATCGTAGAGCGGGCGAAAGCGCGTGAAGGCGTCGTCCGTATCGCCGTCTATCAAAGTATCGGCGTAGCGGTGGGCGGGAGCACCGACCAGCGCCGCCCAGCCCAGCGGCGTGAGGCGAAAGCCCCATTGCCGCGCGACGCCCATGGAAAACCGGACTTCCTGCGATCGCGGCCCGGCGATGGTGAACCTGCAACCCTCGATCGACGCGCCGTTGCGCATCGCCCCTTTCACGCTCGCTCCGAAATGAAAGCGGAAGCTGGCCCAATCGGGGGGCAGCACGTCGTGCAGACGCTCGCCGTCACCCAGATCGATTTCGCAATAGAACAGGGCCGAGACATAGTGATCGAGCCCCGAGGGTACGGGACAATACTGAATGATGACACGCCTTGCCGTCATCGCTGTCTATATCTTCCCCCAACGACGCCCCCTCGTCGGTCGTATCAGACTCGGGACGGAGGGCAAACGTTTACCGCACAACAAAAACGGGCGCGGGTGACTGACACCCACGCCCGTTTTTATTCGCGTGACCTGTTCAGTCCGGGGCTCAGGCCCCGGGCCTTACAAGTTCAGGTAGCGCAGTTCAGGCGGCCGGAATGGCGGCCTTCGCCTGAGCGACCACGGCCGAGAACACCGAACCCTCGTTCATGGCGAGGTCGGCCATCGACTTGCGGTCGAGTTCGATGCCGGCGAGCTTAACGCCATGCATGAACTGCGAGTAGGTCAGGCCTTCGGCGCGGACGGCAGCGTTGATACGCTGGATCCAGAGAGCGCGGAAGGTGCGCTTCTTGATCTTGCGGTCGCGGTAAGCGTACTGGCCGGCCTTTTCGACGGCCTGACGGGCAACGCGGATCGTGTTCTTGCGACGGCCGCGGTAACCCTTGGCCTGTTCCAGAAGACGCTTGTGCTTGGCGCGGGTGGTAACACCCCTCTTGATACGGCTCATAGGTCAGTACTCCTCAGTTGAGCCCGTAGGGCGCCCACTTCTTGATCGTCTTGGCATCGGCGTCGGAAATGACTTCGGTGCCGCGATTCTGGCGGATGTACTTGCCGTTATGGCTCATCAGGCGGTGGCGCTTGCCGGCTACGCCGTGCTTCACCTTGCCGGTGGCGGTGAGCTTGAAGCGCTTCTTCACACCGCTCTTGGTCTTCAGCTTGGGCATTTTCGTCTCCTTTCACAGGGACACGTCCGGTCAGCCATGGCAGCCCTTTTCGCCAGGCGGACGCGCGAATCTCTTTGGTAAAGACTCAACCGTGTCGATTGAAGGGCGCGCCTTTAGTGGGAGAACGCCCCGAGCGCAAGGCCAGAGTGCAAGGAAGCGACGTCGATCCGTCCTTGGCGCTCATTCGCCCGCGTAGATCATCCTGCGGATCATGCCGCCATCCACGACGATCTGCTGGCCGGTAACGAAGCCGGCCCCCTCGCCTGCCAGCCACTTCACGGTGGCAGCGATATCTTCCACCGTGCCGACGCGGCCCACGGGATGCTGGGCGCGGTCCTCCGCCGAGTGATTCGGCTCATGGCGTTTAGCGACCTTCTGCCAAGGCCCGGTCTCGATCCAGCCGGGAAGTACGGCATTGACCCGGATCTCCGGCCCCAAGCCCACCGCCATCGCATGGGTCAGGGCGCAAAGCCCGCCCTTGGACGCCGCATAAGCGTAAGTATGCGGTTCCGATTGCAGGGCCCTGGTCGAGGCGATGTGAACCACGGCTGCGGGGGCGGCGGCCCGCAACAGCGGCAGGGCCTCCCGCGTGCAGAGGAAGGCTGCGGTAAGGCTCGAATCCATCCAGCCCTGCCACGCTTCCAGGGCCAGGTCTTCCAGCGGACCCGACACCGGATCGGCAATCCCGGCATTGTTGACTAGCAGATGCGCCGCATCGGTCCAGGCGCAGATGCGCGCGAAGGCGGCGCGGACGTCCTTCTCCTTACCGACGTCGCATTTCAGGGGCAGGAAGCGGTCTTCCGGCAGCAGCGCGGCCAGTTCCTCCAGCGCCTCGCCATCGAGGTCCAGCGCCGCAACCCGCCAGCCCAGTCCTGCGAAATGGACCACCAGCCCTCGCCCGATCCCCGCACCGCCGCCGGTCACGATCGCCGTTCTCTCGCTCATCGTCGTCTCCTCATGCCCCGTTACGCGGCGTGGTGAAGGCTTGTCGCCCCGTCTGTTCCAGCCAGGAGAGGTAGTCGCCGGACGGGATCGGCAGCGCCGCTTGCGGCATGGCGATTCGCCAGAGGTATACTTGCGCCCGCACTCGCCGTCCGGTCACGGTGCGGACGGTCACGGTCGTGCGGCGATATTCGCGGCCCTCGTAGCGGTCGAGCAGGGCAAGATCGCCGGGCCGCAGCACCAGCTCGCATAGCGTGCCGCTTACCCGCACACCGGATTTAGCGGGGACAAGCGCCGGAAACCAGCCATTGCCGCCCGGAACGGCATGGATCCGGCCTGCCGCTTCGGCCGCTTCGGCGGACGTCATCCGGGCTTTCACCCAGCCGCCCATTCCGGTGCCCGCGTGCGGTTGAAGCGTCCCGTAGACGAACAGGCGCAGCTTGCGCACAGCAGGCCCCGAAGCCAACCTCAGTGGCCGCAGACCAGCGCCTCGATCACGTCTTCGAGGCGGGCCGGGTCGCCGATCGCCAGGACATGGCCATCGGACTGGGCATGGAGGGGCTCTCCGTTCCAGTCGCACATCGTGCCGCCGGCGCCCTCCACCACCGGGACCAGCGCGGCCCAGTCGTGCAGCTTCAGCCCCGCCTCGCAGACGACATCGAGATGGCCGCTGGCAAGCAGGCCGTAGTTGTAGCAGTCGCCACCCATGACCATGCGCTTGTGGTCCGTCTTCGCGGCCAGCGCCATGAAGTGCTCGCCCTGGTGGTCGTCGAAATAGTGCGGGCCGGTCGTGGCCAGCATCGCCTGGGACAGTTCGCGGCAGGGGCGCGTGCGTACTTCCCGGCCGTTGAAGGTGGTGGGAAAGCCGCTGGCACCGACCCAGCGCTCACCCAGGATCGGTTGGTCGATGATCCCCAGCACCGGCCAACCGTCCACCAGCAGCGCGATGAGGGTGCCGAAGATCGGGCGACCGGCGATGAACGAAACGGTGCCGTCGATCGGATCGAGCACCCAGGTGCGGCGCGACGTTCCTTCGTCGCTGCCGAATTCTTCCCCGATGATCCCGTCCTGCGGGACTTCCGCCTTGAGGATGCGGCGTATCGCTTCCTCCCCCGCGCGGTCGGCTACCGTCACTGGAGAGGCATCGCCCTTTATCTCCACCCCCACGCCAGAGCGGAAATGCGGTCGGATGGCATCGCCCGCAGCATCGGCAAGGCGCAGGGCGAGGGCAATGTCGTTGTCCAGCTTCATGCCCCTGCTCTGCCCGCCCCGGCGACGGCCGGTCAAGCGATCATCGAAAAATCCCTCGATCCGGCGGAAAATCGCGCCTGTGGAAGACCACTATGGGTTTCTCCCACATTGCGGCCGATCCGGCCTCCTCCTATCCGAAGACGGGGCCGAAACGGAACGCATCACGAAAGCAGGAGCATGTACCATAAAGTACGGCCGGCCATCGATCACGCGATCGCACCGGAACAGGGCGTTACCAGGGGAGGCCAGCCTCTCAGCTACAACCGCGCACCCGCGCCGGAGCTGGCGCCCTGGGTAGCAGGGCTCTACGCCACCAAGGTGGCCGCACCCGCGGACTATACGCTCCAGTGCGGGCTCTTCAGCGACGCGGCGTTTCTGCGCGTCCAGCTTGCCGGGCTTTGGGAGGCCGAGACAGCCGCCGGACGGATCGAGGCGGGCAATGCGGCGATGTTCTTCGGCCCGCACTCGCGGCACATGCCGATCCGCGTCACCGGCAGCTTCATCAGCGTCGGCATCGCCTTCCGTCCGGGAGCATGCACGGCCCTGCGCGGGCCGCGCATCGGAGATCACCTGGACCGCCTGGTGCCGACAGACGTGATCGCCATGCCCTCCGATGAAATCCTGGCCCGGCTCGAACCCCATGCCGAGCCGGAGGAATGGCTGCTTGTCCTGGAGGCGATGGTCCGCCAGCGAATCGAGGCTATCGGCGCCCCGGTGCCCGACCCGGTCAGCGCGCGCTTCGAAGAGATCAGCTATCGCGATCCCGGCATGACAATCGCGGATGCGGCCATCGTCTGCGGCGTCGAGCGGCGCAAGCTGGAGCGTGTGGTCAACCGGGATTTCGGGATGGCCCCCAAGCAGGTGCTGCGCCGCGCCCGCGCGCTGGACATGGCCAGCTACCTGCGGGGCGTCGCCGACCGGAACGAGGCCGACGAGATGGCGCTGCGCTACTACGACGAAAGCCATCTGATCCACGAATTCCAGGAACTGTTCGGAATGTCGCCGCGCCAACTGGCGCGAACGCCGCAGCCGATCCTCACCCTGACGCTGGAAATGCGCCAGGCGCGGCGGCTGGAAGCGCTGCACCGCCTGGAGCCCGGGCAGATCCGTCCCTGGGAGTGACGCGAACGCATTGCCCGGTCAGAGCGGAAAAGTTCCACATGAAACAAAAAGGCGCGCCCTTCCCCAAGGGCGCGCCTTCATGGTCTGCGGACTGACCGGATCGTGCCGGATCAGCGGCTCGATCAGTCGAACAGGCTGGAGACCGAGCTTTCGTCGGCGATGCGGCGGATGGCCTCGCCGATCAGGGGCGCGATCGTCAAAATGCGGATCTTGTCGGACTGCTGCGCCGCTTCGGTGGCCTGGATCGAATCGGTGATCACCAGTTCCTTCAGCGCCGAGTTGGTCACGCGCGAAACCGCCGCGCCGGAAAGCACGCCGTGAGTGATGTAGGCGGTGACGCTGGTGGCGCCCTCGTCCATCAGCGCCTGCGCGGCGTTGCACAGGGTGCCGCCCGAATCGATGATGTCGTCGATCAGGATGCAGGCGCGGCCCTTCACGTCACCGATGATGTTCATGACTTCGGACTGGCCGGGCTTGTCGCGGCGCTTGTCGACGATCGAGAGCGGCGCATTGTCTAGGCGCTTGGCCAGCGCGCGGGCGCGCACCACGCCGCCGACGTCGGGCGAGACGACCATGAGCGACTGGTCGCCGTAGCGCGCCTGGATGTCGGCCGCCATGACCGGTGCGGCGAACAGGTTGTCAGTCGGGATATCGAAGAAGCCCTGGATCTGGCCCGCGTGCAGATCGACCGAGAGGACGCGGTCAGCGCCGGCTTCGGTCAGCAGGTTGGCCACGAGCTTCGCCGAGATCGGCGTGCGCGGTCCCGGCTTGCGGTCCTGGCGGGCGTAGCCGAAGTAGGGGATGACGGCCGTGATGCGCTTGGCCGAGGCGCGCCGCAGCGCGTCGATGCCGATCAGCAGCTCCATCAGGTTGTCGTTCACCGGGTAGCTGGTGGGCTGGACGATGAAGACGTCCTCACCGCGCACGTTCTCGTGGATTTCGACGAAGATCTCCTCGTCGGCGAAGCGGCGCACGGCCGCATCGGTGAGCGGCAGCTCAAGATATCCCGCGATCGCACGTGCGAGCGGAAGGTTGCTGTTGCCGGACATGATCTTCATTGCGAATCCCCGAGACGGCTTGTGGTGATGGGTTAGGCTGGACGCGGACGCCTCTAGCCATGAGTCATCGGATTGCAACAGAAAGCGTCCGCCGTAACCGTGACGCCGATGCGAAACGCCCAGTCCCGGAACGCCTGCCGCCGGCCATTTTCATGGCCAAGTCCCTGAAACGAAAAGGCAAGTCCTGAAACGAGCATGGCAGCTTACCGCCCCCGATGCTCGCCCTTGATCCAGCGCACCGTGCCGGAGCTGGCGCGCATGACCACGCTTTCGGTCGTCATCTTGCCGCCCTTGAGCCGCTTGACCCCGGACAGCAACGAACCGTCGGTCACCCCGGTGGCCGCGAAGATGCAGTCCCCCTTGGCGAGATCCTTGAGCGTGTAGATCTTTTCCAGATCCTTGATGCCCCACTTGCGGGCGCGGCTGCGCTCGTCCTCGTTGCGGAACAGCAGGCGGCCCTGGATCTGGCCGCCCACGCAGCGCAGCGCCGCCGCCGCGAGCACGCCTTCCGGCGCACCGCCCGAGCCCATGTAGATATCGATCGTGGTCTCTTCGTCGGTCACCGCGATCACGCCCGCCACGTCGCCATCGGGGATCAGGTGGATGCCGCAGCCGATTTCGCGCAGTTCTTCGATGAGATCGGCATGGCGCGGACGGTCGAGCACGCAGACGATGATCTCGTCAGGACGAACGCCTTTTGCGGCAGCCACGGCGGCCACGTTCTCGGTCGGCGTCCGGTTGAGATCGATCACGCCCTCGGGATAGCCGGGGCCGACCGCCAGCTTCTCCATGTAGACGTCCGGCGCGTTCAGCAGGCAGCCTTCCTCGGCGGCGGCCAGCACGGCCAGCGCATTGGGGCCTGCCTTGGCGGTGATCGTGGTGCCTTCCAGCGGATCGAGCGCGATGTCGATCTTGGGACCGCTACCCGGCGCCCCGCCCACCTTCTCGCCGATGAAGAGCATCGGCGCCTCGTCGCGCTCTCCTTCGCCGATCACGACGGTGCCATCCATGTAAAGCGTATCGAAGGCCTTGCGCATCGCCTCGACTGCGGCATGGTCTGCCGCCTTCTCGTCTCCGCGCCCGACCAGCCGCGAGGCGGCGATGGCCGCCGCTTCGGTAACGCGGACCATTTCGAGCACGAGAACACGGTCGAGAACTTTACTTGCAGGCGTCTTGTTTTCAGGCATGTTCACTCCGGATTAATCCGAGGAGGAAAGGTTCTGGGAGCGGCTTAGACAGAGGATTTTCAATTGTCGAGAAGTGGGCGGATCCTGTTCGCAATCGCATTACTAGCCCCCGCTCCGGCGATTGCCCAGCCTTCCGGCGGGGCCTCTCCGAGTACGGCGAATACTACGGGAAGCGGGGCGGTTTCGGAAGAAGACCGGGCGATCGCCCAACGCATGATGTCGGGTGGCGGCACGGTGGTGCCGGAAACCTCGCGGCAGAAATGCCTGCGGGACACACGCAACGCCAAGCCGGGAGAAATCGTGGTCTGCGCGCCTGACGAGGACAAGTATCGCGCCCAGTCGACCTCGCAGGAAGATCCCCTGTCGGACCAGGCGCTGAACGACGGCAGGCTGACGCCGCCGGACGTCGCCGGCAACGGCATCTTCAAGGGCAAGGCCACGGCCACCTTCGGCAAAGTGGAAAAGCCCTACCTGATCGACCTTTCCGCCATCCCAGAGGCTCCTGCCGGCTCGGACGCCGACAAGGTCGCCAAGGGCGAAATGCGCGCCCACTGAGCGACGAATCGGAGCACAATGAAAAGCGGGCGCCCATCGGCGCCCGCTTCGATCAACCTTCGATGATCTGCATCACCAGCGGCCGGGCGGCGAGGCTGTCCGATCCGTCGAGAATGCGCAGCGCCTCGGTCACGGCCGATTCGGGGCCTTCGTGGGTGACGATCGCCAGGATCACTTCACCGCTCTGCGCGCCCTCGCCCTTCTGGATCATGCTGGCGATCGAAACGCCGGCATCGCGCATGGCAGCGGTGATGTCCGCCAGCACGCCGGGGCGGTCCGGCACCGTGAAGCGGATATAGCTGCGGCCGCGACGATGGCCGGTTTCGGCCGGCTCCATCGCTTCCAGTTCATGCGCTGGCATCGAGAAGGCCGCGCCTTTCTCTCCGCGCGCGATGTCGATGATGTCGGCCACCACCGCGCTTGCCGTCGGGCCGTCGCCCGCACCGGCGCCCTGGAACAGCAGCCTGCCCATGAAATTGCCTTCGGCCACGACGGCATTGGTCGCGCCGTCGACGTGGGCCAGCGGATGATCGATCGGCACGAGATGCGGATGCACGCGCTGGAACAGGCGGGCACTGCCGCTGGTGCGGTCGATCTCGCCCATGCCCAGCAAGCGGATGACGTAGCCCAGCGAGCGGGCCTGTTCGATATCCGCCGCCTTCACGCGAGAAATGCCGGTGGTTTCCACGGCATCGAAGCGCAGGCGCGAGCCGAAGGCGATGGCGGCGAGAATCGAGAGCTTGTGCCCGGCATCGATGCCCTCGACGTCGAAGGTCGGGTCCGCCTCGGCATAGCCCAGGCGCTGCGCCTCCGCGAGAACGTCGCCGAAATCGCGCCCGGTGTCCTCCATGGTGGAGAGGATGTAGTTGCAGGTGCCGTTGAGGATGCCGTAGACCCGCTCGATGGCGTTGGCGGCAGCGCCCTCGCTCAACCCCTTGATGACCGGGATGCCGCCTGCCACGGCCGCCTCGAACTTGAGCGCCACGCCCGCCTTCTCGGCTGCCGACGCAAGCTCCAGACCGTGATGGGCGATCATGGCCTTGTTGGCGGTGACCAGACCCTTGCCCTGCCCGATGGCGTTGCGTGCGAGGGCCAGCGCCGGGCCGTCCGAACCGCCCACCATCTCCACGACCACGTCCACGTCGGCACGCGCCGCCAGCGCGGCCGGATCGTCTTCCCAGTCGTAGCGGGAAAGGTCCACGCCGCGATCCTTGGTCCGATCGCGCGCGCTGACGGCGGCGATGCGGATCGGGCGCCGCGCGCGGCGGGCAATGAGTTCGGCATTGGTCTCGATGAGACGGACAACGCCCGTTCCTACGGTGCCGAGACCGGCCAGCGCAATATTCAGCGGTTCAACCATGGACTACCCTTTCGGGTCCGGGCCCTAGGGTAGCCCACGGCGAAATTCCAGTACCTTCGCGTCTCGTCCCCGCGAAACTTCAACCGGCGGTTTTGGCGCCCTGGTTGAGGGTTCGACGACATTCGCCCAGTTCGCCGATCACCATGCGGTAATCGGACGCCGCCTGTCGGCGCTGCTCGACGCCTTCGGCTACATTGGTACCGGGCGGGGGATTGTTCGGCAGGAAGCATGCCAGACGATACCATTCGACGGTCTCGGGCCGCGGCGGATTGCCGATGTCGGCGACCAGTTCGGAGAACGAAACCCCCCAGGCCGCTGGCGAGCCAGGCTCATGGTGCACGGTGATCGAGGCCGCCGAGCCATCCTTGGTGTTGAGGAATATTTGCGTTTCGCCCTGACCCGCCAGGTTGCCGGGCACGTACATCAGTTCCCGCACGCCGGTGATCTTGACCGGAGCATCGCCGGACAGCAGCGTCTTCAGGATGCCGCGAACGCGCGCCTCGGCCTGCTCGCTCCAGAGCTGCTGCGCGGTGGGCGTCACCAGTTGAAGCTCCCCCGGTCGGCCGGGCACGGCGCGTGCAAACAGCAGCACGTCCTGCTTCTTGAGCTTGGGCGCCTTGCCCTTGGCATCGAGTGGAAGGTCGACAAGGTAGGCAAACGATTCGCCGATCGGCGCCTTGCCCGCGATCAGCGCCAGGGTCTGCGCGTTGACGTAGAACCGCGCCATTCCCGGAGCCAGCCCCGGCGCGCGCTCATCCTCGACGCGTGCCATCTTTTTTATCTGCGCCTTGACCACCAGTCCTGCCGATTCGGACAGGTCGGCAATATCCGCGAATGTCGGACCCTCTTCCTGGCCTGCCACATTGCCACCGGTTACCCCCCCTGCTGACCCCTGGGCGAGGACCGGAACCGCCTGCACGGCCAGCGCAACCCCCGCCAGTTTCGCGACAAGTCCCAGATTCGCGACAAGTCGATGCAGTTTCGATGACATGGGGGAGACTCTCCGTGGAAAAACGCCAGCCTATAGCGGCTTCTGGGGGCTGCGACAAAATCCCCCTTTTCCGATTGGAACTTATCCGCCCTGAATTGACCGTTAACCGTTGACGTGCCGATAAGGCGTTGCACACATGCAACTGTCGGGCTAAGGAAACTCGCAAATTGGGGCTAAAAAAAGATAAAGCCCCACGGTTCGCCTCCCGTCAAAAGTTTACGGATGGGCTGATCGTCAGCCGTCAGGGTGGGTAATTTGGAGTTTCGTCATGGACCCTTCCTTCGGGCGGGGGCCATGGACGCCCTTGGACTTGTCCGGCTTTGGTCTTGTCCGGGGCTTGGTAATGGAGTGATGCGTTTGAATGGCTTACGCTGACCAGCAAATGAGCGGTAACAAGATTACCGCGCTTGTCATTGTTGCGCTGATCCACGTCTTTGTAGGCTATGCGCTCGTCACGGGCCTGGCCTACCAGGCTGCGCAACAGGTCATCAAGAAGGTGACCACAGTCGACATCAAGGAAGAACAACCGAAGGAGGAAGAGCCGCCGCCGCCGCCGCCGAAGCAGGAAGAAGCTCCGCCGCCGCCGATCGTCGCGCCTCCGCCGCCGATCAATATTGCCCCGGCTCCCCCGCCGGTGCAGACCGTGGTGACGGCTCCGCCGCCGCCGCCGGTGGTGATTACGACTGCAGCTCCGCCGGCTCCGCCGGCTCCGGCCCCGGCACCCCCGGGTCCGTCCAAGGCACGCGGCGCTTCGCCGAAGGGCCAGGGAAGCTGGGCAGCCCGAATCCAGGCAAATTATCCGACCCGCGCCGCTCGTGAAGAGCGTGAAGGCCGTGTCGGTGTGCGCGTCGGGATCGGTCCGGACGGCAAGGTCACGGCGTGCTCGGTCACGACGTCGAGCGGAAGCCCGGATCTGGATGAGGCAGCCTGTGACGGCATGAGCCGCTATGCGCGATTCAACCCCGCGCTGGACGATGCCGGCAACCCGACGAGCGGCCAGTTCACGACGGCCATCGTCTACAAGCTGAACTAACTCCTTTTAGGCTGTTGAGGCCCACACCCGGCCGGAAACAGAACCTGCATTCTTCTTGAGAGGTAAATCGCATGCTTATCGTTGATATCCTTGCCGCCGCAGGTGAAGCTGCGCCGCAGAACAAGTTCGGCTTCATGGAAGCTCTCGAAGCCGGTGGCTTCATCTCGTATGCCACCGTGATCATCATGGGCATCATGTCGTTCGGCTCGTTCTACATCCTGTTCACCAAGTGGTTCGAACAGTCGAAGATCATGCGCCAGTACGGCGTCGTCCGCTCGACCTTCTGGAAGGCCCCCACCCTGCGTGAAGGCGCCGCCAAGCTCGAGAAGAACAGCGCATGGCGCCAGCTCGTCGACGACGGCATCGCCGCTGAAGACCAGCACGCCAAGATGACCGACTCGCTCGAAGCCCACGACTGGATGCACGCTTCGCTCGCTCGCTCGGAAGCCTCGATCAACGCTCGCCTCGCTTCGGGCCTGCCGTTCCTCGCCACCGTCGGCGCGACCGCACCGTTCATCGGTCTGTTCGGTACCGTCGTCGGCATCTACCGCGCCCTGATCGCCATCGGCATCGCCGGTTCGGCTTCGATCGACAAGGTTGCCGGCCCCGTCGGTGAATCGCTGATCATGACCGCTCTCGGTCTGATCGTGGCTGTTCCCGCCGTTCTCGCCTACAACTACCTCCAGAGCCGCAACAAGCGCATCGCTGAAGACCTGACCGGTTTCTCGGCTGACGTTCTCGCGAACATCAACTCGAAGGGCGCCGTGAAGCCCGTCGTTGCCGCTGCCTCCGTCAAGCCCGCCGCCGCTCCGGCCAAGCCGGCTGCTGCTCCGGCCAAGCCGTAAGCAGCACGGGGCGCGCCGGGTCGCCATGCGGCCAGGCGGGCTCCAGGGAACCAGGCGGCGGTGCGTAGCATGCGCGTCCGCCGCCTGCCCAGGGCAACGCAAGGATTAGGATAAGACTATGGCGATATCCTCGGGCGGAGGCGGTGCCGAGACACCGATGTCCGACATCAACACGACGCCGCTCGTCGACGTCATGCTGGTGCTTCTGATCATCTTCCTGATCGCGGTTCCGGTTGCGATCCAGACGATCGAAAAGCTGAAGATCCCGGTCATCGAAGCCGTCGAATCGAAGGACAAGGTCGAAAACCTTCTCCTCACCGTTTCGACCACTGACGATGCGGGCAAGGCAGCGGGTGAACCCGGTTACGTCGGCGCTTCGCGTAACGGCGAATGCCGCGTCTACTTCAACAACATCACGCCGGTGACCTCGCAGGAACTGCGCGACCAGGCTTTCAAGCGTCTCGATAACATCGTGAAGCGCGAAGGCGGCCCGGAAGCCCTTCAGGCGAACCCCGAACTCGTGCCGCAGGTCCACATCCGTGGTGACGTCAACGCCCCGTGGCGCTGCGTTGCCGGTGCGATCTACAACGTCCAGATCTCGGGCTATCCGACGGTTGGTTTCATCACCAACCCGGTCGACCCGACCTGACGTCGGCAGGAACAGGAGTAACTTTCCATGGCAATGTCAGGCGGCAAGGAAAATGGCGAGCCGATGATGGAAATGAACACGACGCCGTTGATCGACGTCATGCTCGTTCTCCTCATCATGTTCATCATCACCATCCCGGTTGCGACCCACTCGATCGACATCGATCTTCCGGTTGCAACCCCTCCGACGAACACGCCGCCCCCGGTCGATCCGATCCGCAACAAGGTGGTTCTCACCGCGGATGAGAAGATCCTCTGGAACGGCACTCAGGTCGACGGTCCGGGGCTCGCGAACCTGCTCAAGCAGTCGCTCAGCTACCCGGTCGAGCCGGAGCTGCAGTATCAGCCCGAGCCCAACGCCAGCTACGATCTCTCGGCCCAGGTGCTGCAGGTGATCAAGGCGGCGCAGGTCACGAAGTTCGGCTTCGTCGGCAACGAACAGTTCCGCGACTTCGGCAAGTAAGCCGAACACCGGAACCGGTCTCTCAAGGACCAATCAAGGGGCGGAGTAATCCGCCCCTTTTTTGTTGCCCCGTCCCTTCGCTATTCGCTTTCCGGCTCGACCTCGGGGTCTACCCGCATCGCCATCGAGGCCAGGCTTTCCGCCTCCACCAGCAAGTCCTCGTCCGCGGAACCGGACGGCAGAGACTCCCGGCCGATCATCGAAATCGCCGGAACCGACAACGGGCTGATCCGGTCAAGCAGGACATGGTCCACTTCGCGAGCGGCGCGGTCCAGCACGTCCGCCACACGGGCGACATCGGTCATCCGCGCACGCGCATCGGCCCAAGCCGCCTCGATCAGCAGATGATCCGGCTCGTACTTGCGCAGCACGTCGTAAATAAGGTCGGTCGAGAACGTGACCTGCCGTCCCGACTTGCGCTTGCCGGGCTGCTGCCTTTCCACCAGGCCTGAAATCACCGCGACTTCCCGGAAGGCGCGGCGCAGAAGGTAGGACTGCTGCACCCAATCCACAAACTCGTGCGTCAGGATATCGGGAGACAGCAGCACTGCGGGATCTTCGGCCGGCTTCAGGCCCCAGACCACCAGCGAATAGTCGGTCGCCACGAAGCCGAGTGGCCCCAGCCCGCGATCCTCCATGCGGCGGGTGACCAGCATGCCCAGCGACTGGTTCGCCGGCCACCCCTCGAACGTGTAGTACGTGGTATAGGCCCTGCCGTGGTGCGGGAAGCTTTCCACCAGCAAGCGTCCTGGCGCGGGAAGGTGCGAACGCCAGTCCTGCACTTCCAGCCACTCGCGGACATCGTCGGGGAATCGGGACCATCCGGCGCGGTCGAACAGCATGGATCGTACCCGATCGGCCAGATGGGTCGAGATCGGCATGCGCTGGCCCATGTAGCTCGGGATCGTCGCCGATCGTTTGGCGGCGCGCACGACCAGCTCCAGTTCGCGCATCGCCTCGACTTCCAGATCCATGCCGGCGAAGCGGAACGTGTCGCCCGGCTTCAGGCTGGCGCCGAAGCCTTCCTCGACTTTCCCCAGCGAACGGCCATTGCGGAAGCGCACGTCGAGCATTTCGGCATCGACGATGATGCCCGCGTTAAGGCGATGGCGAGCGGCATGTTCCGGGTGCGTCAGCCGCCAAGTGCCGTCCCGCTCACGCACGATCCGCCGAAAGCGATCGTAGGAGCGCAAGGCGTAGCCTCCGGTCGCCACGAAATCGAGCACGCGGGCGAACACCGTTTCATCCACCCAGGCATAAGCCAGCGAGGATCGGACTTCCAAAAGCAAATCCTCCTCGCGGAACGGCTGCGAGCAGGCCATCGCCATGACGTGCTGGGCCAGCACGTCCAGCCCGCCGGGCCGGAAGGGCTCGCCATCGCGCTGGCCTTCATGCACCGCCTCCTGCGCCGCGAAGGCTTCCAGGAACTCGAAGCGGTTGCCGGGCACCAGCAGGGCCTTGCTCGGCTGGTCGAGCCGGTGGTTCGCCCGACCGATCCGCTGGAGCAGGCGGGACGAGCCTTTCGGCGCCCCCATTTGCACCACCAGATCGATGTCACCCCAGTCCACGCCGAGATCGAGGCTGGCAGTGCAAACGAGCGCGCGCAGCCGCCCCTCGGCCATGGCCCCTTCCACCTTGCGCCGCGCTTCCTTGGAGAGCGAGCCGTGGTGGATGCCGATAGGCAGGTTCTCCTCGTTGGCGTCCCACAGCTCCTGGAAGATATATTCGGCCAGAAACCGCGTGTTGGTGAAGATCAGCGTCGTGCGGTGCGCCCTCACCTGCTCAATCAACTGGGGGATCGCCCATGTCGCCGCATGGCCGCTCCAGGGGATGCGCTCTTCTTGCGGCAACAAAATGGACACTTCCGGTTCCGCGCCCGCTTCGCCTTCCACGAGGGCGACGGAATCGATCTCTCCCCAGGGCGCCAGCCAGCCGCGAAAGGCATCGGGATCGGCAAGGGTGGCGGACAGACCGGCCCGCTGTAGCTGCGGCGAAAGGGCCTGGAGGCGCGAGAGTGCCAAGGCCAGCAGATCGCCCCGCTTGCCAGTGGCGAAAGCGTGGATCTCATCGATCACAACGCGGCGGAGGCCCGCGAACAGCGTCGGAGCCTCGGGATAACTGAGCAGGAGAGAGAGCGATTCCGGCGTCGTCAGCAGCACGTGCGGAGGCTTCGCGCGCTGGCGGGCCTTGCGGTCGGACGGTGTGTCGCCGCTGCGCGTTTCGATCCGGATCGGCAGGCCCATCTCCTCCACCGGCGTAAGGAGGTTGCGCTGGACGTCGTGGGCCAGTGCCTTGAGCGGCGAGACATAGAGCGTGTGCAAGCCCTCTGGAACAGGCCCGTCGCCCAGCCGCGAGGGGCAGAACCGGGCCAAGGTGGGGAGGAACCCCGCAAGGGTCTTCCCCGCCCCCGTATCCGCCACCAGCAGCGCATGGAGGCCGCGATCGGAGGCGGCCAGCATCTCGGCCTGGTGCCGTCGCACGCGCCAGTCGCGCCCGGCGAACCAGGCTGCGAGTTCCGGGGGGATGGCCGGGTCAGAATCCGGGCCGGACATCGGGACGTCATTCATGAAGTCGATCTCGGCACCATTTCGCTCGGGATGCTGCGGCTAGTTCCCGTTGAAGCACGGGCCCATGAAGCAGGAAAGCCCGAGCAGGCAAACCGGTTGCGCCATTCTTCTTGCGTACTTGCCTGCCTTCGCGGATGTTCTTGCCGTTGCCTGGCACGCGAGGGACGATGCAGACCGATCTCGATCTCGGACATTTGGTCGCCCTTGGAGTCAGCCTGGCGCTGGGGTTGCTGGTCGGGCTCCAACGCGGCTGGGCCCGGCGCGAACAGGCCGAGGGGTCGCGTTTCGCAGGCATTCGCACATTCGCGCTGATGGGGCTTGCGGGCGGGCTCTCCGGCGTTCTCCTGGCCCCCGCGCCCGGTGCCGCAACCGTGCTGCTGGCAGCGGCCGGTGTGCTGGTGATCGTCGGCTACTGGCGCGATGCCAGCCTCAACGACAGCGTCAGCGGCACTTCCGGAATGGTTGCGCTGCTGACCCTTGCCAGCGGCCTGCTGGTGGGGATGGGAGAGCGCCTGATCGGCACCGCCGTCGCCGTGGTCATGGTTCTGCTGCTGGCGATGCGCGAGCAGCTTCACGACTGGATCGACAGGCTGAGCCGCCGCGAGGTGCTCTCGATCGCGCGCTTCGCCTTGATCGCGCTGGTGATCCTGCCGCTGCTGCCCAATGAGGACTTCGGGCCGTACGGTGCGTGGAACCCCCGGAAACTCTGGCTGATCGTGGTGCTGGTCTCGGGCTTCTCCTTCGCCGGCTATTTCGCAACCCGGATTGTCGGCGCCGCGCGCGGAGTCATCGCCACCGCCGCGGCAGGCGCGCTGGTGTCCTCCACCGCCGTTACCGCCTCGCTCGCCAACCGCCTGAAGGAAGGGGCGATCCCTGCACCGGTGCTGGCCTCGGCCATCTCGGTTTCCTCGGTGGTCATGTTCCTGCGCGTCATGGTCCTCACCGGATTGCTGGCGCCGCCCGCGCTGCCGATGCTGGTGAAGCTGGTGGCGCCGGGCCTGGTCGTCAGCCTCGGCTTCGCGGCATGGCATCTGCATCGCACGCGTCAGGTGGAAGTGGGAGACACCAGTCACGAAATGACGATTCGCAACCCGTTCGACATCGCACCGGCCTTGATGCTGACGGGCCTGGTCATGGTGCTTACGGTGGCCTCGCTCTGGGTGCTGGAGAATTTCGGGAATCGCGGCCTCGCGCTGGTGCTGGCGATTTCGGGAACGGTGGACGTCGATTCCGCGATCATCACCATGGGCGGCCTGGCAGGCCGGACGCTCGATCCCCGCACCGCCGGACTGGTGCTGGCCGTTCCGGTCGCGCTCAATACGCTGTTCAAGGCAGGCGTCGTCGCCAGCGTCGCGGGTCCGAGGAAGGGCCGCGATGGTGTGATCCCGCTGGCCGCCAGCGCCGTGGCAGTCGGGCTGGCCTGGCTCGCGCTCCGTTAGAGCATTTTCCGAGTCATCAGATGTCCCATCTGATTAGAAAATGCTCTAATGCCCCGCTTGCGGACCGCGCCGCAGGCCTGACGCCGCCAGTTGCTCATCGATCTGCGCGATCAGGGCCGCCAGCCCCTCGGCCGTCGCGCTCTCCGCCCGCGCCACCAGCACGTCCTGGGTATTGGACGCCCGGAGCAGCCACCATCCCTGCGGCGTGGTGACGCGAACCCCGTCGATGTCGACGAACTCGGCCCCGGCCGCCACCAATCGTTCGCGGACTTCCTCGACAGCCGCGAACTTGCGGCTTTCGCTCACCTGGAAGCGGAGTTCCGGGGTATTGAGCATCTCCGGCATTGCCCCGCGCAGCTGCGTGACCGATCGCCCCAGCCGCGCGCTCGCGGCGATGAGGCGGACGGCGGCGTAGAGCGCGTCGTCGAAGCCGTAGAAGTCGTCCGCGAAGAAGACGTGGGCGCTGGTTTCGCCGGCCAGCGGCGCGCCGGTCTCGTGCATCTTGGCTTTCATGTGCGAGTGCCCGCTCTTCCACATGAGCGGCTGCCCTCCATGCCGGGCGATCGTATCGAACAGCGCGCCGGATGCCTTGACGTCCCCGATCACGGTGGCACCGGGCATGCGCGCCAGCAGGTCTTCGGCGAATATCCCCAGCAGCTGATCGCCCCAGATCACCCGGCCAAGACCATCGACCACGCCGATCCGATCGCCGTCGCCGTCGAAAGCCACGCCGAAGTCCAGCTTCCGCTCGGCCACGAGAGCCTTGAGATGCGCCAGATTCGCGTCTTCGGTGGGATCCGGATGATGGTTGGGAAACGTGCCGTCGACTTGCGTGAACAGCAGATGGTGCTCGCCGGGCAATATTCCCGTCAGCCGCTCCACCGCGGGTCCGGCCGCGCCGTTGCCCGCATCCCAGCCCATGCGCAGGTCCGACAGCGCCTGAGTGCCGAGACCGGCGAGGCCCTGGGCGATCCTGGACACATAGGCGTCCAGCACGTCACGGCTCTCGACCCCGCCTTCGCCCATCTCGATGTCACCGCGGTCCCAGTCGCCTTTGGCCGCCATCTCGCCAAGCCGCACGATGTCCGGTCCGAAGAAGGGCCGGCCGCCCAGCACCATCTTGAAGCCGTTGTGATCGACGGGATTGTGGCTGCCGGTGATCTGGATGGCCCCGTCCACATCTTCGGCCGAAGCCTCGGCATAATAGAGCATCGGCGTCGGTCCCAGCCCGACCCGCAGGACATCCGCGCCGCTGGCGGTCAGCCCTTCGACCAGTGCCGTCTCCAGCATGGGCGAACTGAGCCGCCCGTCATAGCCGACCGCGACCTTGCGCCCGCCGGCGCGACGCACGACGGTTGCGAAGCAGCGACCGAGCGCATGGGCGTCCTCCGGTCCGAGATCCCGGCCGACCACGCCGCGAATGTCGTATTCGCGCAGGATCGTGGGGTCGAACCGATGGCCCATGATCAGCCCCGCGCGTCGCCCAGCCCGGAAAGAAGAAGATCGCGTGCGGCGTTCGCCTCGTGGACCTTCTCGTTCGTGCCGCCCCGGTCGGGATGGACCTTGGCGACGACGCGGCGATGGGCGTCGAGAATTTCGCGGCGATCCGCTTTCTCGTCCACGCCCAGCAAGGCCCGCGCCTGCGCACTTGCGTGAAGCTCGGTGAAGGAGGGCCCACGCAACGGCTTGCTCTGCCCCAGAGCCTGCCAGGGCCAGCGCCCCTTGATCAGCCGCCAGGCGATGCAGGCGAGCGCGATGAGCCAGAGCAGCTTCATTCGTCGGCGGCGAGTTGCAGGTCGGCTTCGCGGCTGGCCGGGATCGGCAGGTTGAGGCCGGCTACAAGCTGGCGCAATTCCTGCCGTGCCACGAGATGGCTGGTGCCCAGTTCGCCGAGATGCCCCTTGTCCAGCAGCGTCAGGCCCGAAGGGAACAGTTCGCGGAAGATGACGCGCTCGGACAGGCCGTTGGAAATGCGGAAGCCCACGCGCTTGGACAGTTCGAGCAGCGCGCCTTCGAGGCGGCGCATGTTCTTCGCCTCGACGTGCTGGACGCGGTTGCGCACCACCACCCAGTCCAGCTCGCGGCGCCCTTCGTTGATGGTCTTGAGGCCGCGCTTCTTGCGGGTTTCCCACATGAGTTCGGCATAGAACGAAAGCTTCTTCACCTTGAAGGTCTCGCTCTCCACCTGGCCGATCAGGTCGAAGTCGATGAAGCTGTCGTTCAGCGGGGTGACGAGCGTGTCGGCGGTCGCCGCGACATGGCGGGCAAAAGTGTCGTCACGGCCCGGCGTGTCGAAGATGAGGAAATCGTAGCCTTCGGCAATGGCCTCGGCCAGTTCGTCCAGTTCGCCGATGTCCTCGCCGTCATAGACCGCGAAGCGGGCGCCCGGCAGCGCGATCTCGCGGCGACGCTCTGTTTCGACGCGGTTTTCCAGATAGCGGAACAGGGTGCGCTGGCGCGGATCGAGGTCGATCGCAGCCACTTTGGCGCCCTGATAGGCGAGTGCTATGGCCACATGGACGGCCGTCGTGGATTTGCCGGTGCCGCCTTTTTCGTTGGCGAAGACGATACGATGCGCTGTCACGGACCCTGTTCGCTTTCCCTGTTGCCCCCGGACAGTAGTCCGGAAAGCGAAATCAAATCCTTAACCGCCGGAGCGGGTCGAACCCATTGCTCAAGCCCATTGATCACGGCCATTGCTCTTAGCGGCGCGGTGCGGCTAAGGGCAGGCGCGACCCCCGGTCAAGTGCATCCTATCGGAGCAGTGACACCCAATGCAAACCCTCAACAGCCTTGATCCACTGCGCCGTGCCGTTGCCGTGTTGAGGCAATCGGGAAAGATCGCCCTCGTGCCGACCATGGGCGCGCTCCATGAAGGCCATCTGACACTCGTGCGCGAAGCCCGCAGGCAGGCCGATCATGTGGTCGTCTCGATCTTCGTGAACCCGCTCCAGTTCGGCGCCAACGAGGATCTCGACAAGTATCCGCGCCAGCTGGAAGCCGACTGCGCGCTGCTGAAGGCCGAAGGCGTGGCGCTGGTCTGGGCACCTACCGTGGAGGCGATGTACCCGCAGGGCTTCGCCACCAACATTTCCGTCTCGGGCGTCAGCGAAGGCCTTTGCGGCGCCTCGCGCCCCGGGCATTTCGACGGCGTCGCCACCGTGGTCTGCAAGCTGTTCCATCAGGTCTTGCCCGACGTCGCGCTGTTCGGGGAGAAGGACTGGCAGCAGCTTGCGGTGATCCGCCGCATGGCGCGCGACCTCGATCTCGTCCAGCCGCATGTCGATGCGGTGATCGGCGTGGCCACCGTGCGGGAGGAGGACGGACTCGCGAAGTCCTCGCGCAACGCCTACCTCTCGCAGGAACAGCGTGCCCAGGCGGTCGCCCTGCCGACGGCCATGAAGGACGCGATCTCGCGCATAGAGGCCGGCGAGCCCGTCTCCGCCACGCTTGCGCGGCTGCAGGAAACATTGCTGGCCGGCGGATTTTCCGCCGTGGACTATGCCGAACTGCGCGACGCCAGCAGCCTTATCCAGCTGGAGGAACGCGGCGCTGCGCCCATGCGCCTGCTCGTCGCGGCCCGGATCGGCGCCACCCGCCTGATCGACAACATGGCGGTCGCTGCCGAGTGGTGATTTCTCGGAGGGGAAATCTCACAGCAATAGTCATTTGCACAGACGGGATTCCCGCTTAAGTTCCGCAGCGGGTTGGGAAAGGCCGGGTATGGTCGTGCCATGCTGCCCGGTGCAACAGAGGGAAGTCGTCATGAAGAAATTCGTATGTGCGCTCGCCGCGCTCGTCGCCGTGGCTGGAGCCCCCTCGGCATTCGCCGAAGATCGCTCGTCCGCCCGCAAGATCCAGGACAAGGGCGTCCAGCAGATCCCGGTCTGCCGCAAGAACCTGGGCACCGTTGCCATCGTCGAACCGGAAACCCAGTGGTGGCGCGAACTCAGCCTGGGCAGCCCCGAGGCGATCCTGCGCGTCTTCGTGCAGAAGTCCGGCTGCTTCACCATGGTCAATCGCGGCCGTTCGCTCCAGAACAGCGCCATGGAACGCGCGCTGGCCGAACAGGGTGAGCTTCAGAAGGGCTCGAACATCGGCAAGGGCCAGATCAAGGCGGCCGACTACTTCATCCAGCCCGACATCGTTTCCACCAACAACAATTCCGGCGGCGGCGGCATCGGCGGCGTGCTCGGCGGCGTCGGCGGCCTGTTCGGTCGCGGCATCGGCGCGATCGCCGGCGGCCTCAACGTCAAGAAGGGCGAAGCCAACGTCACGCTCTCCATCGTCAATGCGCGCACCACGGTGGAGGAAGCGCTGACCGAGGGCTATGCCCGCAAGTCGGACGTCAGCTTCGGCGGGGCCGGCGGCGGCTTCTTCGGCGGTACCTTCGGCGGGGCCGGCGGCGGCGGATACCAGAACACGCAGATCGGCCAGATCATCGTGCTCGCCTATCTCGATGCCTATACCAAGCTGGTCACCCAGCTCGGCGGCATGCCCCAGGACGCTTCGGCGGCGGCCCCGCAGGCCACCAACGCCTCGGCCCACTGATCGATCGCCAGATCCGGAACTTCGCTCGCCGGGCTTATTCCGGCGAGCGGTTCCGCGGTCGCGAGCCTTGCCATGAGCGGCCCCAAGACCCTCTACATCGAGGACGATGCCCGCGCCGCGTTCCAGGTCAGGGAGCTGGCCGAACAGGCGGGCATCACGCTCGTCTGGGCGGGCAGCGGCCAGGACGGCCTGCGGCTTGCGGGGGTCGAGAATTTCGACGTCATCATCCTCGATCGCATGTTGCCCGACCTTGACGGGCTGACGATCCTGTCCCGCCTGCGCGAAAGCGGGATCGGTACGCCGGTGCTGATGCTCTCCGCGCTCGGACGTACCAGCGACCGCGCGGAAGGCCTCGATGCCGGGGCGGACGATTACCTCGCCAAGCCCTTCGAGGCGCCCGAACTGCTTGCCAGGCTGCGGGCGCTGCACCGTCGCGCGTCCGGGCGCGAGCACAGCGCGGTGATCCTCTACGGCGCCTTCGAGTGCCACGTGAAGGCGCGCACCGCCTTCCGCAACAACCGCCATCTTGCCCTGAGCCCCAAGGAATTCGAGCTTTTCCGGTACTTCATGGAGAATGCCGGCGAAGTGCTCACCCGCGAAATGCTGCTGCGCGACGTCTGGAAAATGAACTTCGACCCGCAGACGAACGTGGTGGACGTCAATATCGGCCGATTGCGCCGCAAGCTGGAAGACGGCTTCGATGCCCCCGCGCTGGAAACGATCTGGGGATCGGGCTACCGCCTGCTGGACGGGCGCTAGGCCAATGGCTCGCCTAGTCGATATCCATCGGTCGATCTTCACCCAGATCGTCGCCTGGGCAATCCTGATCGCCGTGCTCATCACGTCCGGGCTCTGGCTGCTGACCGATACCACCATCCAGCGCACGAACCGCCTGGCGCTGGAACGCGCGGTGGACGTCGATCTTGCGGGTATGGTCGATATCTTCGCAAGCGGCGGCGCGGTAGAGCTGTCCAACCGCATCAACGACCGCCTCGCGCTCCAGCCGCGTGACGCCAACCCGGCCCACTACCTGCTCGCGGATGCCAAGGGCACGCCGCTCGCCGGTGATCTCCGCGCCTGGCCGGGCCTCCATGCCGGGGTTTCAGAAGTGGGCGACGTCACTTTGCCCGACGGCCAACGCGCCCTGGCCCGCGCCACTCAACTCGGCCCCGACCTGCGGCTGATGGTCGCGCATGAATACCGCGATCTCGGTCTCCTGCTGCGGCAAGTGGCGCTGGCCTTCCTTGCAGGCGGCCTGCTTGCGGTGGGCGCGGTGGCGCTGGCAGGCTGGATTGCCGCCCGCCGCCTCGCAGGGCGCATCGAGCGCATCAACGCCGCATTCCGTCACCCGGACGACCGGGCTCTCGACCGCCTGGCAAAGGGCTCCAAGGATCGCGACGAGATCGACGAACTGATGCGCCATTCCGGCGACGCCCTGGCCCGTCTGCGCCGCCTTGCCAGCGCCCAGCGCGAGACCACCGACCAGGTGGCGCATGAGATGCGCACGCCGCTCATGCACCTCGACAACCGGTTGCTCCGCGCGCTCGCCGCGCTGCCGAACAGCGGGCCGGAAGGCGAAACCGCCGCCCGCATCGCCGACGCCCGCCACGAAATTCGCGGCATCATCCGCATGCTGGAATCGCTGCTGGACATCACCGCCAGCCAGGCGCGGCGCGGCGATCGCCACGGCCTCGCCCCCGTGGACCTCAGCGCGCTCGCCGAACGGCTCGGCGAACTCTACGCGGACAGCGCGGAGGAATCGGGCCATGCGTTCGAACTCCGGATCACGCCCGGCATCGTGCTGGAAGGCGAGGAAATGCAGCTTACCCGGCTGATCACCAACCTTCTCGACAACGCCTTCAAGTTCGTCCCCCCCGGCGGCACCGTCAGGCTGGAACTGCTCAAGGGACCGCGCCTGATCGTCCGCGACGATGGTCCCGGCGTGCCCGAGGAAGATCGCGAGCGAATCTTCGACAAGTTCAGCCGCGCCGGCAACCATGGCGGGCAAGGCGGCTCGGGCCTGGGCCTGGCCTTGTGCCGCGCCATCGCGGAACGTCATCACCTTGAAATCGTGCTGACACCCTCCGAAAAGGGAGCTTGCTTCACGATCGCCCCGGAGTCGAAATCATGATTGCGGCCAGAGCCGTTCTGACTGCCCTAAACGTGTTTGGCCGAAGCCTGATTGTCTTGGGGGCACTGCTTGTCGGCGCCATGCCGTCGGTGGCCGCTGCAACCGGCGAAACCGGCCTGGACGAGCGGGTGGCGGCAGCACTCGCCACGGCACAGAAGGCCGAACAGGCTGCCGATCCGGCGGCCCTCGCGGCAGCGCTGCGCATCATCGAGCGTGCCGGGGCGCATCCCATGGACGGCTGGAACGGCACCGATCCGGTTCCCGGCTGGCGCGCGCTGGCGCCTCCGGCCGGTTCTCCGCTGCGCGGCAGCCCGCTCGGGCCCGGCTATCGATCGGGCCGGATCGGCGCGGGGCAAAGCGATTCGTTCCAGCAGGTGTTCCTGTCCGGACGCAAGGCCAGCATCGCGCTGTCCAGTGCCGGGACCGAGCCGCTCAGCCTGCGGGTCGTGGATGCGTCGCACAAGCCGGTCTGCGTGGCGGACGCCCTGCGACGCGCCTGCCGCTGGGTGCCGATCTTCACGCAGCGCTATCTGATCGAAGTCCGCAACGGCGGCCAGAGCCAAGCGAATTACTTCCTCGTCGTCGATTGATCGCGGCTGAGTGCGCGGGCTTAGGGGCAGGACCACGCTTCGCCCCGGCGAAAAATTGAACATGAGTTCAGCGCACATCTTCTGATCATGCCGGATTCGGTCTAGCCCGGTGCGGAGACGCGCCAACCGGATCGGGCCAAGGCGCCAAAATCGGGAGAATGCGTGTGTCCTACAGGGTAGCCATCGTCACCGGCGCCGCCGCCGGCATCGGCGCGGCCTGTTCCAGGCGGCTGGCAAAGCAGGGTGTTGCGGTAGCCGTGCTCGACCTCGACGCCGAACGCTGCGCCGATACCGTGGCCGCCATTCGCGAGGCGGGCGGCACGGCTCTGGCCGTGGGGGCTGACGTTTCAAACCGCGCCTCCGTCAAGGCCGCCGTGGAGCTGGTTCGCGAGACCCTGGGGCCGATCTCGATCCTGGTGAACAATGCCGGCGTCACCGACTTCACCCCGTTCGAGGAACTGACCGACGAACGCTGGGACTTCATCTATGCCGTCAACGTGCGCGGCCTGTTCGTCATGACGCAGGAATGCCTGCCGGATATGAAGGCGGCGGCCTGGGGCCGGATCGTCAACATCTCCTCCTCCAGCGCCCAGACCGGCGCAATCAACATGATCCCCTACTCGTCCTCGAAGGGCGCGGTGGTGACGATGACCCGCTCCATGGCGCAGGAATTCGGGCCCTACGGCATCACCGTCAACAATATCCCGCCCGGCTCCGTCATGGGCACGATCATGTCGGAGGCGAATCGCGATCGCTTCCAGATCCCCACCGAGGTGCTGCTCCAGTCCGTGCCCGTGCGGCGCCTGGGCGAGCCGGAAGATATCGCCAATGCCTGCGCCTGGCTATGCCATGAGGATTCGGGCTACGTCACCGGCCAGACCATCGGCGTGAACGGCGGCCGCGTGGTGACCTGACCCTGGTGCCGTTTGCAGAGGGGCAAACATAAAGGGCCGACGGTTCGCACCGCCGGCCCTTCGTTCCACATGGGGGGTGGTGGAACTCTATAGCAGATCAGGCCTCGACCTTCTTGCCTTCGGTCTCGTAACGCTCGATCGCTTCCAGCACGATCTGGCGGGCTTCCTCAGCGCCGCCCCAGGTGCCGACGCGCACCCACTTTTCGGCTTCGAGATCCTTGTAGTGGGTGAAGAAGTGCTCGATCTGGCTGAACACGATCGGCGGCAGATCGCCCCGTTCCTGAACGTCGGAATAGTAGGGGAACGTCTTGTCGTCAGGCACGCAGACGAGCTTCTCGTCGCCGCCGTGCTCGTCTTCCAGGTTCAGCACCGCGATCGGGCGAACGCGCACGACCGAGCCGGGCACGAACGGCGAGCGGGCGACGACCAGCGCGTCGAGCGGATCGCCGTCGGGCGAAAGCGTATGCGGCACGAAACCGTAATTCGCGGGGTAACGCATCGGCGTATGCAGAATGCGATCGACGAACAGCGCGCCGGAGTCCTTGTCGAACTCGTACTTGACGGGCTCACCGCCGACGGGAACCTCGATGATGACGTTCAGGCTCTCCGGCGGGTTCTTGCCGACAGGAATCATGTCGATGCGCATGTTGGTCCTTCATTACTGGCACGGCAGAAGCGCGCCGGTTAGTCTTTGACCGCGGGGCTTAGCCTTGCGAGTTATGCATCGCAACTGCCTTATCGTGGTAGTTGCAGCCAGTTTGCGACACATACGCCGCTGCGATCGACGAAATTCCGGAAAGAAAAAAGGAAAAGCCCGGACGGGATCGAAATCCCGAACCGGGCCATCCATCGGGCGAAGGCGTCGCCCAGGCGGCAACGCTTACTTGCCGCGCGGCGCCAGCAAGCGGTCCAGGCCGTTTATCTTGCCCGGCGTGGTGCTTTCCAGCCAGGGCCAGCGCAAGCCGCCGTGATAGTCGAGCGCCACGGTGCTGAAGGCATCGCCGCGCTTCACCAGCAATGAAATCGGCGTCTTTGCCGTCTTCGCTGCCGTGATCGCGTCCTTGATCGTTTCGCCGCTATAGGCCGTGCCGTTCACCGCCATGACCTTCACGCCGCTGACGAGCCCGGCATTGTAGCCGAGGCCATCGAACACGGCGCCCGTCACGGTGCCTTCGTTGTCCAGCGTCACGCCCAGTGAATAGCTGAGGTCCAGCGACTTGCGCGATTCCGAAACGCCCTTCTCATAGCCGTTCTGCGTGTCCTTCCAGACCAGCTTGTACCCGGCCATCTCGACACCCTTGGTGGGCGCGGGCTGGTTGGTTTCGTAGATGCGCGTCTTGAGGAAACTGGCCCAGTCGTAGGCATAGACGCCGTTCAGCGTCTTCACCACTTCGTCGAAGTCGTAAGTCAGCTCGCCCCAATCGCCATCGCGCACGCCGAAGAAGGCCTTGGCGAAATCGTCGAGGCCCTTCCTGCCGCCGGTGCCCTGCCGGATGATCTGGTCCGCCTCCAGCCAGGTCAGCGCACCTTCCACGTAGTAATCCTCGGTGCGGGTCACCGAAGTGTAGGGCAGCGGGCGGCGCATGTTGAGCACCGGCGCGAAGGTGGTGTCCTCCACCGAGCGCCAGCCGCGCCCCGGCGTCGCTTCCGAATAGCGCGCGACGGCGCCGGCCAGCGTGTCGAGGATGGTCTGCTTGGTCTGCACGCCCGAACGCGCGGCCAGGATATAGCCCCAGAACTGGGTCTGGCCTTCGTAGACCCAGAGCAGGGTGTTCTGCATCGGCTGCTGGTAGTCCGGCGTCCACAGGTCGGCCGGGCGGCGATACTTGCCGTTCCAGCTATGGACGAATTCGTGCGGGATCACGTTGCGATCCCAGTCCATCTTGTCCCACTCGGTCCAGACCTTGGGCTCCATCTGGTTCTCGCTCGAACGGTGGTGTTCGAGGCCGATGCCGCCCATGCGGTCGGTCAGTGCCAGCAGGAAGTCGTAGTGATCGAAGTGCCGCGCGCCGAACGTCAGCAGCGCTTCGGACACGAGGTTGCGATAGACCTTCATGTTCTCGGGCTTGATGCCGAGCAGCTTGGCCTCGTCCGCGACCACCGCCATGCCGACGTCATGCCCGAGATCCCAGCGCTGGGCATATTTGCCCGCGAAGATCGGCTCGTCGACCAGGCGTTCGTAGTCGGTCGGCGTCCAGGTGACGGTGTCGCCCTGCTGGCTTTTGCCGTCGAGCGCGGTGTAGACGGTCCAGCCCGCCGGGAACTTGACGGTCGGCTTCACGGTCACGCCGCGCGTGTAGTAGCCGGAGGGATAGAGGCTCATCTTCTCCCACTGGAGGTTCAGCATTTCCTGCGTCATCGTAATGCGGCCTTCGCGGGCCTGCACCGGCGAGGTGTGGATGAACTTCGCGGTGACGACCTGCGTTCCGGCCGGAAGGTTCAGGTGGAAGGCGTTCACGGCCACGGTGTCACGCTGCCACTTGATCTCCTTGCCGTCGGCAAGGAAGTGGATCTGCGCCAGCAGCGCGGCGGGGCCGGTGGGCGAGTGGTTGCCCGGCAGCCAGCTCGGCTGAACGAGGATCAACTTGTCCGTACCGGCCGCGACCGGAAACTGCTGGGTGACGCGGTAGACGCCGTGGACGACATCGCTGGCATCGATATCGAGCGAGATTGTCCCCGGGTAAGCCTTGTCCTGCGCGGCCGGCAGCGGCGCGGGCAGCGCAGGCGCTGTCGGACGGCTTCGCTGCGCCGAATCCTGCGCCAGAGCAGGGGTGGAAACCGAAAGGAGGGCGAAGAGCGTGACGACCGCGTTACGATATTTCATGTCGCCAGTCTTTGCGACTGTTGCCCGATTTGGCAACCGTCCAATCCACCAGGCCGTAAACTCATAAATGGCACCATCGAGGTTTGAGGCAAAATGGCTCAGCGCAAGAAGGCAGGGCGCAGGAATATGTCGATATTTCAAGTCCTGCCGACGCCGCGATGGGCCATTTTGCGTCAAATCCGAAGGACGTCCAAATGGCTTCCATCTCGAACCGAAACGACCTTGGACGGGCAACCAGCCCGCCCGGCGGTCGCTTCGGCCCGAGCTGTTCGCCATTTGGACGCCTCGATGGTGCCATTTATGAGTTTACGGCCTAAAGCGGTGCGGGCCACTTTCCCCGCCGCCGCAATCGGGCTAAGCGCGCGCGTCATGAGCACCACACCACAGGCTATTCGCGGAACCCAGGACATCTTCGGCACCGATGCCGAGGCTTTCGCCCATGTCGTCGAGACATTCGAGCGGGTCCGCAAGCTCTACCGTTTCCGCCGCGTGGAAATGCCGGTCTTCGAGAAGACCGAAGTGTTTTCGCGCTCGATCGGCGAGACCACCGATGTGGTGTCCAAGGAAATGTATTCGTTCGAGGATCGCGGCGGCGAATCGCTGACCCTGCGCCCCGAATTCACCGCCGGGCTCGCCCGCGCCTACCTGACCGACGGCTGGAAGCAGTTCGCCCCGCTCAAGGTGGCGACCCACGGTCCGCTGTTCCGCTACGAACGCCCCCAGAAGGGCCGCTACCGCCAGTTCCACCAGATCGACGCCGAACTGATCGGCTCGCCCGAACCGCTGGCCGACGTGGAACTGCTGGTCATGGCCGACCAGCTGCTCAAGGAACTGGGCATTTCGGACGGCGTGACGCTCCAGCTCAACACGCTGGGCGATGTCGCCAGCCGCGATGCCTGGCGTGCGGCTCTGATCGAGTATTTCCGGGGCCACAAGGCGGAACTGTCCGAGGATTCGCAGGACCGCCTCGAACGCAACCCGCTGCGCATCCTCGATTCGAAGGATCCGCGCGACAAGGTCTTCGTGGCCGATGCGCCGATGATCGACGCTTTCCTTTCGGCCGAGGCGCAGGACTTCTTCGCCGCCGTGACCGCGGGCCTCGATGCGGCAGGCGTCGCCTACGAACGCGCGCCCTCGCTGGTGCGCGGGCTCGACTATTATCGCCACACCGCCTTCGAATTCGTCACCACCCGACTCGGTGCGCAGGGCACGGTCCTGGGCGGCGGTCGCTATGACGGCTTGATGGAAAGCCTCGGCGGCCCTGCCACCCCGGCCGTGGGGTGGGCAGCGGGTATCGAACGCCTGGCCATGCTGGTCGCCGATGCGGGCTTGCTCACCGAAACGCCGCTGACCGTGGTCCTGGCGGTAGAGGACGATGCCGCGCTGGCCTACGCCCAGAAGGTCATCACCGCGCTGCGTTTCCAGGGGCTCGACGCGGAAATGGTCGCCACCGGCAGCGCCCGCAAGCGCTTCGACAAGGCCGTGAAGATGGGCGCCAAGGTGCTCGTCTCGTTCGGCGCCAGGGACGGCACGCCTGTCGCAAACCTGCGCGCGGCCGAACCGACCGCCGAATCTCTCGCGGTCGAGCAGGTCCTCCAGTCGGTCCATCCGTGAGCCACGTCTCCCCATTCCCTCGTCACCCTGAACTTGTTTCAGGGTCCACCCCTCGGCACCGAGCCTCGGCTTCGGCGGCGCCATGGATGCTGAAACACGTTCAGCATGACGATGGAGCACCCGCCTGATGTCGATCTCCGACACCCGTCTGGCGCAGATCGCCGCGCGTTTCTCGGAACTTGAGGCGCGCCTGGCCTCCGGCACGCTGGAGGGCGACGCCTTCGTAACCGCCAGCCGTGACTATGCCGAGCTGGAGCCGGTGGCCCGCGTCGCGGCGCAAGTGGCGTCCATGCGCGGCGAGCTGGAAGCGCTCCAGACGCTGGAAGACCCCGATCCCGACATGCGCGCCCTGGCCGAGGAGGAAGCGATCCGCCTCAAGGGCGAACTGCCCGAGGCCGAGCGGCAGCTTGCCATCGCCATGCTGCCGCGCGATGCGGCCGACGTGCGCCCGGCCATGCTGGAAATCCGCGCCGGCACCGGGGGAGACGAAGCCGCCCTCTTCGCCGCCGACCTCTATCGCATGTACGAACGCTATGCCGCCGAACAGGGCTGGCGGGTGGAG
This sequence comes from Novosphingobium sp. ZW T3_23, assembly GCF_044987305.1. NCBI lineage: Bacteria > Pseudomonadati > Pseudomonadota > Alphaproteobacteria > Sphingomonadales > Sphingomonadaceae > Novosphingobium > Novosphingobium sp. ZW T3_23. The sequence goes on along the minus strand of NZ_JBJDRF010000008.1, from coordinate 71,188 downwards.
ATGATCTCCGTCAACGCCAACGATCTGGGCGGCTTCAAGGAAGTTGTGGCCAACGTCGCCGGCGCGGGCGTCTTCGCCAAGCTCAAGTTCGAGAGCGGCGTTCACCGGGTCCAGCGCGTGCCGGTGACGGAATCTGGCGGACGCATCCATACTTCGGCGGCGACGGTCGCGGTGCTGCCCCAACCCAGCGAAGTCGATGTGCAGATCGAGGACAAGGACCTCAAGATCGACATCTTCCGCGCATCGGGCGCAGGCGGCCAGCACGTCAACACCACCGATTCGGCGGTGCGCATCACCCACTTGCCCAGCAACCTGGTGGTGATCTGCCAGGACGAGCGCAGCCAGCACAAGAACAAGGCCAAGGCCATGCAGGTCCTGCGCGCCCGCCTCTACGAAAAGATGCGCGAGGAAGCCCACGGCGCCGAGGCCGAGGCACGCAAGGCCATGGTCGGCTCCGGCGATCGTTCGGAACGCATCCGCACCTACAACTTCCCGCAAGGCCGCGTGACCGACCACCGCATCAACCTCACCCTGCACCGCCTTCCCGAAATTCTCGAAGGCCCGGGCCTTGCCGAAATGATCGATGCCCTGCTTGCAGAGGACGAGGCCAAGCGCCTTGCCGCCATGGATGCCTGAGCCGACGGTCGGCGAAGCGATCCGCGCGGCAGCGGAGCGCCTCGCCGCGAGCAGCGACACGGCCCGGCTCGATGCCGAAGTGCTGATGGCCCATGCCCTCGCCACGTCGCGGTCCTCGATGCTGCTGGCCCGCATGCGCGATCCGGCACCGCAAGGCTTTGCAACGCTTGTCGATCGTCGTGCCGCGCACGAACCGGTCGCCTATATCACCGGCTCCCAGGAATTCTTCGGCCTGCCTTTCACGGTCGGCCCGGATGTCCTCATCCCGCGCGGCGATTCCGAAGTTCTGGTGGAGACTGCGCTTGCCGCCCGCCCCGATGCGCGAAAGGTGCTGGACTGCGGCACGGGCTCCGGCGCCCTGCTGCTGGCGGTTCTCGCCAACTTGCCCGAGGCGCGGGGCGTGGGAATAGACAGCTCGCCCGGCGCCTTGGCAGTCGCGACCGGCAATGCCGCATCGCTGGGCCTGGCTGAACGCGCCCGAATGATCGCGGCCGACTGGCATGTCCCCGGTTGGACCGAATCGCTGGGTGGTCCCTTCGACCTGATACTTGCCAATCCGCCTTACGTGGAAACCACGGTGACGCTCGACCGGTCGGTGGCGGGATTCGAGCCGGCGAGCGCGCTCTATTCCGGGCAACTGGGCTTGGACGATTACCGCGTGCTGGTGCCGCAATTGCCCGGCCTGCTTGCCCCGGGGGGGATCGCACTGGTCGAAATCGGGCACCAGCAGGCCGAGGCCGTGGCCGCGATCGGAGCGGAATGCGGCCTTTCCAGCCGCCTGCACCGCGATCTGGGCAATCGTCCCCGCGTCCTGGAGTTTTCAACAGCTACATAAGTTTTCACTTGGAATTCTGGCCTGGAATGCCTAATGATCATGGCGAACCGGCACATGGATGGAATTTCCCATGTGGGCGGCTCGCCTCCAATCTTTGCAGATCGTCGCGGCGTTTAGCGCCTCGGCACGGCAAACGGTGGAGTTCACGGCACTCGGGGGCGATCCGTGATCATGTGACGTGTGGCAGATCGGCCTGACAGGAACAGGCCGATGCCCTGGGTTTTGAGGAATAATCCTTGAATAATAATCGTGGTAATAACCGTCGGCGTGGCCGCGGTAACAATCGCCAGCAGGGCGGTCAGCAGATCAACCGAATCGACAGCAGGGCTCGCGGCAACGCGCCGCAGTTGCTGGAGAAGTACAAGAAGCTGGCCCATGACGCGCACCTCAACGGTGATCGCGTTCAGGAGGAATACTACCTCCAGTTCGCGGACCATTATTTCCGCGTCCTTGCCGACCAGAAGCAGCGCCAGGACGAATCGCGCCAACCCCGCCGCGACGATCGCGGTTCGGAATATGGCGATGATTTCGGATCGGACGATTACGGCGATTACGAATCTGCGCCTTTGCCGGAACGCCAAGAGCGCCAGGAGCGGCCGGAACGCCAGGAGCGGTCCGAACGCAGCCATGACCGTCAGGAACGCCAGCCCCGTCGTGAAGATGGGCGCCGTGAAGATGGTCGGCGCGAGGAAAACCGTCGTGACGAGAACCGTCGTGATGACAATCGTCGTGAAGATGGGCGCCGCGACGATAGTCGCCGGGACGAAAGCCGGCGCGAGGATCGCGCTCCCCGCGCTCAGGCCGTCGAGGAAGATGCAGTTGCCGCTCCCGGAAACGAGGCGGAAGCCACCGGCGCACCGACCGTCTACGAGCCGGCCGAAAATCCCTTCGTTCGTGACAATCGCGTCTCGCGCGGGCTGAAGCAGCGCAAGCCGCGTCGCCGCCAGGACGAGGAAGAAACGGCGGAAGCTACCGGGAACGATACTCCCGCTGCGGAGAGCGAGCCCAACGGCAATCTCGATCCGGCCACCCTTCCCCCGCCGATTTCGGCGGCACCCGTCCGCAAGACGAGGGCTTCGGCCGCGAAGACCGCAAAGGCGGCCGAACCGGCCGAAACCACGGCTCCCGAGCAGCCGGTGGACGACGCCGTGGCCGAGGAAAAGCCGCGCCGCCGCCGCACCACCCGCAAGGCGGCCCCTTCGGCTGACGAAGGCGGCGAAAGCCCTCTGGAAGCCGTCAACTCGTAAGAGCGGACAGGCCTCCCGATTTTAGCGACCCGCGTCTCGCCGCAAGGCAAGGCGCGGGTCGTCTGCTGTCAGGGGCTCGCGACGCAGCACCGCCGTCTTCGCTTTTTGCGAACTTCGCTTGCCTCGCACCACCTTACCCCTACATAGCGGCGCGACTGCATCCCTTTCGGCGCGAGGACCGGCCGTGAACCCCGTACTGGATATCCTCAAGCGCCGCCCGCGGCTCGCGACAGGCCTTGCCGCGATCCTGGCCGGCACGATCGCCGCCTGCGGCTTCCAACCCCTCGCGCTCTGGCCACTTACCCTGCTCGGCGTGGCGGTTCTGGCGGAACTGGTCGCCCGTGCTCCCGGCTGGCGATCCGCCTTCTTCGCGGGCTGGTTTTTCGGGCTCGGACACTTCACCCTCGGCGACAACTGGATCGCGACCGCATTCACCTACCAGGCCTCGATGCCGGGCTGGCTGGGCATGATCGCGGTGTTCCTGCTCTCCCTCTATCTCGCGATCTATCCCGGTCTTGCGGCCCTGGCTGCCTGGCTGGTCATGCGGCTTGACCGCAGGCACGAAGGACAGCGCGAAGGAGGGCCGGACGGCGGCGCCTTCCTGTTGCTTTCGCTCGCGTTCGCGGCGGCCTGGATCGTCAGCGAATGGCTGCGATCCTGGGTCTTCACCGGCTTCGCCTGGAATCCGCTGGGCGTCACTCTGCTCGGCGGATACGAGAGCCGGGGGCTGGCGATGGCGGCGCCATGGGTCGGCACTTACGGACTATCCGGGATCGCCACCTTGATCGCTTGCGTCCCCGCGCTGCTCTGGCGGCTTTCCCGCAACGCCAGGGGCGGCCTGCGCTGGGCATGGGCGATCGCATTTGCGATCCCTGGCCTGGCGCTGTTCGGGGCCTTGGCGGCGCTCATGGCCCTGCCGGATCCCTGGGCACAGCGCACCGAAGGCGCAGTCCGCTACACCCTTGTCCAGCCCGACATCCGCCAAGAATTCATCGACGATCCGCGCCAGTACGAGGCCAACTTCGTCAAGCTCGCGCGCCTGTCGCTGCCCCGTTCGCCGGGAGAAACGCGCGTGGTGTTCTGGCCGGAATCGGGACTGGGCGACTACATCCGCGACGGCTACCCGCCGTTCCTCTACCGCATGTATACTTATGCGGGCGATCCCGTGCTTGCGCGGGAGCGCATCGGCCGGGTGATCGGTCCCTATGCGGTGCTGATGACCGGCGCGGTCGATCTGGTCCTGAAGGACGGCGAAGGCATCGCCGCCCGCAATTCGGTGTCGATGATCGACGGCAACGGCAACCTGCTGTCCAGCTATTCGAAGGCGCATCTGGTGCCCTATGGCGAATATCTCGCCTTGCGCTGGCTGCTCGAACCGCTGGGCGCCACCCGACTGGTACCGGGCGCGATGGACTTCTGGCCCGGACCGGGACCGCGCACTTTCGACCTCGGCCGCTGGGGCAAGGTCGGCGTGCAGATCTGCTACGAGATCATCTTCAGCGGGCAGATCGTCGATCCGCGCGTCCGCCCGGACTATATCTTCAATCCGTCCAACGACGGCTGGTTCGGAAGCTGGGGGCCCCCGCAGCACCTAGCGCAGGCGCGCCTGCGCGCGATCGAGGAAGGCCTGCCGGTCATGCGTTCCACCACCACCGGCATCAGCGCCGTGATCGACGCGGATGGACTGGTGCGCGCCCACGTGCCTTGGCATCAGGCCGGAAGGCTGGACGGACGCATTCCGCCGCCACATGAACCCACCGCTTTCGCAATTTTCGGAAACCTGCTGCCGCTTGCGCTTGCCGCAGCTTTCTGGACGCTTGCACTTTCCGGTGTTGCGCTCCGCCGTCGTCGTCGTTAGACCCTTACCCACATAAAGATTTCTTTATATGTGGTATCACGATGCGAAATGACTACGTCTTTACCTCCGAGAGCGTCTCGGAAGGCCATCCCGACAAGGTTTCGGACCAGATTTCCGACGCCATCGTCGATCTCTTCCTCTCGAAGGATCCCGAAGCGCGCGTCGCCTGCGAGACCCTGACCACCACCCAGCGCGTCGTTCTTGCCGGCGAAGTGCGCGGCAAGGGCATGATCGACAAGGACGGTCACTGGGAAGACGGCGCGCAGGAGGAAATCCAGCACATCGTCCGTGAAACCGTGAAGCGCATCGGCTACGAACAGGCCGGCTTCCACTGGCAGGACCTGCTGTTCGAGAACCACCTGCACCCGCAGAGCGCGGACATCGCGCAGGGCGTGGACTCGGACGGCAACAAGGACGAAGGCGCCGGCGACCAGGGCATCATGTTCGGCTTCGCCTGCGACGAAACGCCGGACCTCATGCCCGCCACCCTCGATTACAGCCACAAGATCCTCGAACGCCTTGCCGCAGACCGTCATTCGGGCGCGGCCCCGTTCCTGGAGCCCGACGCCAAGAGCCAGGTGACCCTGCGCTTCAAGGACGGCGTGCCCGTGGAAGCCACCGCCGTGGTCGTCTCCACCCAGCACAAGCCCGGCTACCACGAAGGCGCCCAGGACGCGGAACTGAAGGCCTATGTGAAGAAGGCCGTGGGCGAGATCCTGCCCGCCGGCTTTGTCACCGATAACACCAAGTTCCACATCAACCCCACCGGCAAGTTCGAAATCGGCGGCCCTGACGGCGATGCCGGCCTCACCGGCCGCAAGATCATCGTCGACACCTACGGCGGTGCAGCCCCGCACGGCGGCGGCGCCTTCTCGGGCAAGGACCCCACCAAGGTCGATCGCTCGGCGGCCTACGTGACGCGCTACCTCGCCAAGAACGTCGTCGCGGCGGGCCTCGCCAAGCGCTGCACGATCCAGATCGCCTATGCGATCGGCGTGTCCGAGCCGCTTTCGCTCTACGTCGATACCCACGGCACCGGCACGGCCAGCGACGCCGACCTCGAAGTGGCGATCACCAAGGTCGCTGCCGACAAGCTGGGCGGCCTCACCCCGCGCGGCATCCGCACGGGCCTGGGCCTCAACAAGCCGATCTACGGTCCCAGCGCCGCCTACGGCCACTTCGGCCGCAAGCCGGAGGGCGATCTGTTCCCCTGGGAGCGTACCGATCTGGCCGATGCCCTGAAGGCCGCTCTGGCCTGATCCGGCGCACCTGAACGCTCTAGCGGGCCGGGTTTCCTTATCGGAAGCCCGGCCCGATTTCGTTTGCACTCGACCGATCGGCCGCGTTTCGGGACAGGCCGCGTCGACAGGAGCAGCGCGGCCTTCTAAGGGCAGCCCGACATCATCGAGGCGGCATCATGGCTTACGACACGCTCATTTCGGTTTCGCAACTGCACGGCCTCCTCGCGGCCGGCACCGATGTCCTGATCCTGGATTGCGACTTCGAGCTTGGCGTGCCCGACAAGGGCCGCGAGTCCTATCGCGCCGGACACTTGCCCGGTGCCCGCTACGCCCATCTCGATGACGATCTTGCCGCACCGTCCGACGGCACCAACGGGCGGCATCCGCTACCCGCCCGGGTCGCCTTTGCGGCCTGGCTGCGCACGCAAGGCCTGAAGCGCGGACAGCAGGTGGTCGCCTGCGATTCCAGCGGCAGTGCCTGGGCGGCGCGGGCCTGGTGGATGTTGCGGTGGATGGGTCACGAAAACGCAGCCGTCCTCGATGGCGGCAAGCAGGCCTGGGTGGCGGCGGGCCTGCCGATGGAGACCGGTGATTCCCCGGTCGCCGTTCCCGGGGATTTTACGCCCGGCGAACCATTGGTTCCCATTCCCGTCACCGCCCGGCAAGTGCTTGCCAACATCGCCACGCAAGAGATGCAGCTGCTCGACGCCCGTGATCCCTTGCGCTTCCGGGGCGAACCCAATCCGATCGACCCGGTCGCCGGTCATGTTCCCGGCGCCCGCAACCGCTTCTTCCGGGACAATCTGGCGGAGGACGGACGCTTCCGTCCGGCCGAGGAACTTGCGCGCGCATTCGCGCCGCTCCTGGCCGGAAAGCCGGCGCTGCTCTCCTGCGGATCGGGAGTGACGGCCTGCCATAATGCCCTCGCCATGGCGGTCGCCGGACTGCCCCAGCCACGGCTCTATCCAGGGTCATGGAGCGAATGGATCGCCGATCCGGCCCGGCCCGTCGCCACCGGAAACTGACCTGAGCTGACAGGACCGCGAAAGGCGAGTTTTAGCCGAAAAACAATTGCCTGCTTGCCCCGCTCGCCAAATCATGCGCTTGAAAGGGGAGTGCCGGAAGGCGGCCGGAGCAACCTGCCCGGCCCTTTGCCTTGCGGCTGGGGGCACCGATGAGGAAGCGGTTCTGGATCGGCCTGACGGCCGGTCTTCTCTTGCAGAGCGCGGTCGGCGCTTCGCCCCGGCGCGCGGACGAGCCGGCAACCGGCGTATCCGGTCCATCGATCGCCGGCGAACTTCGCGCCCTTGCCGATTACGACACCTCGGGCGATCCGAACAAGGCGCTGCGCCGGATCGATGCCGCCCTCGCCTCGGCAGGCAAGGTGGGAAATGCCGACCCCAAGGCCGTGCTGCTGGTCCGGGCGACACGCGGTGAGGCGTTGTTCTGGCTCGGCCGCTACGAGGAAGCGCTCGCGGTGTTTCGAGACTTCGACACGCGGATGACGGCCTTGGGGCAACCGATGACGCCGCGCCATGCCGATATCGTCAACAACATCGGCTCCGCGCTCTCCAGCCTCGGCCGACTGGACGAAGCGCGGCTCTACAAGCAGCGTGCGCTGGACCTTAGCGAGAGCCTGACCGGCAAGAACAGCGTCGAATATGCCGCAGCGCTCTATGGCCTTGCACTGATCGATTACCGCCGGGGGCTTCCCTTGGAAGCTATCCCCAAGGTGGAGCAGGCCGTGGCGATCGCCACGATGGCCAGCAGCCAGAGCGGACGGAACGCCGAGTATCCGACGCTGTTCGGCATCACGCTCAGCACCTTGCAGATCCAGGCGGGGGATGCCACCTCCGCCGTGTCTGCAGCGCGGGCCGCGGCCGACTGGGCAGACGTTCATCTGGGCAAGACGCACCGCCTGACGCTGGCCGCGCTCAATGCCCTGGGTGCCGCGCTCAACGATGCCGGGCTCTACGGGCAGGCCACGCCGATCCTGCGCCGCGCGCTGGACATGCGGATGGCGAAGGCCGATCCCGATCCCCGCGACCTCGGCTATTCACTCAACGCGCTGGCCTATTCTCTCGACCTCGCGGGCTTCTCGGAAGAGGCTCTGGCCTTCTACGAAAGGTCGGCCGCCATCTTCGAGACTCTCCCGGCATCGCAGCAACCCATGTCGGGGGCCAACGTGTTCGGCCAGATCGCCCGCATTGTCCGCGATGATGGGCAGACCGAGAAGGCGCTCGAACTGAACCGCAAGGCGCTGGCCATGGCGCGGCGCCTTGCATCCTCGTCCGACGATCCCGAGGTGCTTCGCGCCGAGCTGAGCCTGGCCAAGCTGCTGATTTCGCTGGAAGCGCCGCTAGAGCATCTCGACGCCGCGCAAGCGCTGCTGGACCATGTTACCGCCGCATATTCCCGGCGCGCGTTGGACACGAATCTCGATCGGGTTGCCGCCGAAACCTTGCGCGCGGCGATCGATGCCCGCCGGGGCGACCCCGCCGGCGCCCTCGCCCGGGCCCGCCCCGGCATTGCCGCCTTGCGGGCCCGTCTGCTCGATCGCACCAGCGCCTCCACCGGCGCCGTGCGGCTACGCGACCAGGCTGCCGGCACGTTCGTCCTCAACGCGAGGATCGCCATGGCCGCCGGGGACGGACAGGCGGCTTTCGACGCCTTGCAGATGGCCGGAATGGGCGACCTGCAAACGGCCTTCACCTCTCTTGCCGCGATCCATGACCGCTACGGACCGGAAGCGGATGCCGCGATCCGCGCCTACCTCTCCACCGCCGCAGGCCTGCGCGAATTGCTCAAGCAGCGCGATCGGGAGATCGGCCAGGATGGCGACGACCGTGGCGATTTCGACACGGCCCGGCGGATCACCGACACCGAACGGGACTTGCAGGCGCTGGACGGGCGGATCGGCGCGCTGGTACCGGGCTATGCCGCGCTGACCGGCTTCGAGCCCGCGACGCTCGCGGCAGCCCGATCCCGGCTGGCGAAAGACCAGGCCATGCTTCTCTACGGGCAGGACGCGCAGGGGCTGGTCGTCATGGCGATCACCCGCGACACCGTGACGTCCGCAACCACGCCGATCCCGGCGCGCCGCCTGGCCACTCTCCAGCGCAAGCTGCGTGCCTCGATCGAGGAAGGCCTGCTGACGGACGGCACCTCTGGGTTCGACCGACAGTCGGCCTATCGGCTCTACACGCTCCTGTTTCCCGACCCGATCGCGGAGGCACTGCGCCACAGCCATCAAGTGGCGATCCTTGCGCCGGGGATGCTCGCTTCCCTGCCCTTCGACGCGCTGGTAACCGCGCTGCCCAGCGGTGACGACGCCGACCCGCTGGCGCTGCGCCGCACGGCCTGGCTGGTGCGCCGCCACGCCGTGAGCACACTGGTGAGCGCCGCCTCGCTGTCGAAAGCCGGAAAGCGCACAAGCCCGCCGCAGGGTTTCGTAGGGGTCGGCGCGCCGCTGCTGGCCGAGGCCGCCGCGCCGGGGGATGTTGAACTGCCCTTGCGGACCCTGCCGCCGCTTCCGCAACTGCCCGGCGCCGAGGCCGAACTGCGCGCCATGGCCGATAGCATTGCCGGCGACCGCCGCATCCTCGTCGGCGCGCAGGCGACCGAAGCAGCGGTCAAGGCCGCCCCGCTGGCAGGCGCGGGCGTCATCGCCTTCGCCACGCACGGCCTCGTCGGCGGCGCCTATCGAAACATCGTGGAACCGGCGCTGGTGCTGACGCCGACGCCCCCCGGCAGCGACGGCGACGACAGCGACGGCGAAGACGGCCTGCTCACCGCCTCGGAGATCGCCCGCCTGAATCTCGACGCGGACTGGGTGATCCTGTCGGCCTGCAACACCGATGCCGGTGAGAGCGAAAACGCCCCGACTTACTCCGGCCTCGCCCGCGCATTCGTGTCGGCGGGCGCGCGATCGTTGCTACTGTCGCACTGGCCGGTGCGGGACGACGTAGCGGGCCGCCTCACCCTGCGCACCGTCACCGGCGCACGAGGCAGCACCAGCCGCGCGCAGGCCTTGCGCCGCGCGCAGCTGGAGGTTCTGGCGGACACGGCACTGCCGGGAGGCGCCCATCCCGCGACATGGGCGCCCTTCGTCCTAGTCGGCGATTGAGAGTCGTCGGCGATTGAGAACGACCGCTTACTTCGCCAGTTCGGCTTCGATGGCGTTCACCAGCAGCGGATCCTGCGGTGCCGTGCCGGGCGCGAAACGTCCCACCACTTCACCATCGCGCGATACCAGGAACTTCTCGAAGTTCCACAGCACCTCGGGATCTTCGTTCGGGGTCATGCCATAGCCCTTGAAGCGCTCCTTCATGCCATCGACATCGCCCTGCTTGGTGGGGATCGCTTCGGTCAGCGCCGCGTAAAGCGGCTGCTTGCCCTCGCCGGTGACATCGGCCTTGGTGAAGAGAGGGAAGGATACGCCATAGTTGACCTGGCAGAACTCGACGATCTCCTCGTCGCTGCCCGGTTCCTGCGCGCCGAAATCGTTGGCGGGGAAGCCCAGCACTTCGAAGCCCTGCGCCTTGTATTCGCCGTAGAGCTTCTCCAGTCCTTCGTACTGCGGGGTAAGGCCGCACTTGGACGCGACGTTGACCACGAGCAGGACATTGCCGCTATGTTCGCCGAGGCTGTCTGCCTTGCCGTCGATGCGGTTCAGGGGAATTGCTGAGATGTCGGCCATGAAGAAGGTCTCCCGGGAAGTCTGAAGCCGGAACATGGCGCAAGGTCATGACCACCGCAAGACGACGCAGCCCCCCAGCCGCAGGCTTCGCTCCGGCGAGCGATCAGCCGGCGGTGCGGCGATAGTCCGCTATCACCTCGCCGCAATCCGCCAGTTCGGCCTCGTGTCCTTCCTCGCGCCAGGTTTCCGCCAGGGCTTCCTCCTCCCACTGCCGCATCGCCGGATGCTCCAGCACCTGGTCGACCCAGGACTGGCATGTCCCGACATCGAGGCCATAGGTACGGATACGGAAGGCGACCGGCGCGAAGAAAGCATCGACAGCCGTGAAGCTATCGCCGGCGAGCCAGGGCCCGCCGAAACGCGAAAGGCCCTCCCCGAAGATTTCGCGCAGGCGGGCGATGTCGCGCAGCAGCTCGGCACGCATGCTGCGCGGGCGTACCCGCACGCCGACGTTCATCGTGCAGTCGCCCCGCAGCGCGGAGAATCCGCCATGCATCTCGGCCACGGCGCATTGGGCATAGGCCCGCGCCGCTTCATCCTGCGGCCAGACGCCGTGATGGCGATCGGCCAGATAGAGCGTGATGCCCAGCGAATCCCAGATCGTCCGCTCGCCGTCCAGCAAGGCCGGAACCTGCCCGGTGGGCGAAAAGTCGCGAAAGGCCTCGTAGTTCACGGGGGCCGCGAAAGGCTCTATCCGGTCGGTGAAATCGATACCGAGCGCCTTCATCAGCACCCAGGGCCTGAGCGACCAGCTGGAGTAGTTCCGGTTGGCGGTGATCAGCGTGTAGGCCACTCGGAACTCTCCCAGGCAGGTGAAATTTATTGGATTTCGCGGCGCCGGCCCTCTCCCCCACCCGACCTCCCGACAGGGTAGACTTCGTGGGAGGTCGGGTGGGGGAGAGGGCCGGTGCCGCGACCTTCAAGTCAAATAATGTGCCGTGGTCTTAGCGGCGACTTCCTCCGCCGTCACGCCCGGCGCCAGTTCGATCAGCTTGAACGGGCTCTGGTGGTCGGGGCGCTGGAACACGCAGAGGTCGGTGACGATCATGTCGACCACGTTCTTGCCGGTGAGCGGCAGGGTACAGGCCGGGATGAACTTGGGATCGCCGTTCTTGGCGTTGTGCTCCATGACGACGATGATCTTCTTCACGCCCGCCACGAGATCCATCGCGCCGCCCATGCCCTTGATCATCTTGCCGGGGATCATCCAGTTGGCGATGTCGCCGTTCTCGGCAATCTCCATCGCGCCCAGCACGGCCAGGTCGATGTGGCCGCCGCGGATCATGCCGAAGCTGGTAGCGCTGTCGAAGTAGGCAGACTGCGGCAGTTCGCTCACCGTCTGCTTGCCCGCGTTGATCAGATCCGGGTCCACTTCGTCCGGATAGGGGAACGGGCCGATGCCCAGCATGCCGTTTTCCGACTGAAGCGTCACCGTGATGCCGGTGGGGACGTGATTGGCCACCAGCGTCGGAATTCCGATGCCGAGGTTCACGTAGAACCCGTCCTGAAGCTCCTTGGCCGCGCGGGCGGCCATTTCGTCACGAGTCCAGCTCATCAGACGGTCTCCCTTTCGCGCGTGGTGGTGAACTCGATCTTCTTGTCGTAAGGCGCGCCCAGAACAAGGCGCTGCACAAAGACGCCGGGCAGGTGAATGCTGTCGGGATCGAGCGAGCCGGTATGGACGATCTCTTCCACTTCCACTACGCAGACCTTGCCGCAGGTGGCGGCGGGCACGTTGAAGTTGCGCGCCGTCTTGCGGAACACGACGTTGCCGGTTTCGTCCGCCTTCCACGCCTTGACCAAGCTGAGGTCCGCGAAGATGCCTTCCTCAAGGATATACTCCTCGCCCCGGAACACCTTCACTTCCTTGCCCTCGGCCACCTGGGTGCCGACGCCGGTCTTCGTGTAGAAGCCGGGAATGCCCGCGCCCCCGGCGCGCATACGCTCGGCCAGGGTGCCTTGGGGGCAGAATTCCACTTCCAGTTCGCCCGAAAGGAACTGGCGTTCGAACTCCTTGTTCTCGCCCACGTAGGACGAGATCATCTTCTTCACCTGCTTGGTGCGCAGCAGCTTGCCGATGCCTTCGTTGTCGATGCCGGCATTGTTGGAGGCGAAAGTCAGGTTCTTCACGCCCGAATCGCGCACCGCATCGAGCAGCCGCTCGGGAATGCCGCAAAGGCCGAATCCACCGGCCGCAACCAGCAGTCCGTCCTGCAACAGCCCTTCCAACGCGGCTTGGGCGCTGGGATAAATCTTGTTCATGCCATTCTCCCGTTTGGGGCAAAGCTAGACAGTCGATCTCATTACGAATAGCGATTGTTTTTTATCAGAACCGATAATCCGTCGTTATGAAACGTATCGCTCTCTTCCATCTGGAAACGCTGATGTGGATCGATCGGCTCGGCACGTTCGCAGGCGCAGCGCAAAGACTCAATACGACGCAGCCCGCGATTTCCGCCCGCGTGCGCGAGATCGAGGAGCAGCTGGGAGTCCCGCTTTTCCAGCGTGATGGACGGCGCATGGTCCTGACCGCACGGGGCCGCCGCCTCGTGCAGGAATGCGAACCGCTTCGGCAGGGCCTGGAGCGCGTGCTGCTCGATGCCAGCGACTTCGCCGGGGCGACCGGCACCGTGCGCATCGGCTCGGGAGAGATCGCCGCGGCCACCTGCCTGCCCGACTTCATCGGCGCCATCGAGCGCGAGCGGCCCGGCGTGACGCTGGAGATCGAACTGGATCTCACCGCCAGGCTGCTCCAGCAGGTTCTCTCGGGCACGCGAGACATCGTTTTCCTTGCCGGGCCGGTAGCAAGCCCGGGGCTGCGCACGACGCCGATCGGCTCGGTGGAACTTGTCTGGGCGGCCAGCCCGCAGGTCGCCGGAGCGGGCGATTTCTCTCAAAGAGACCACCTCCTGCCTATCTGGTCGCTGCCGGATCATTCTCCGCTCCACGCCGTCACCCTGGCCGCTCTGCAAGAACACGGCATCACGCCGCGCGCGCTCAACACCTGCAACAACGTGCGCATGTTGATCGAGATCGTCGCACGCGGGCAAGGCGCCGCCGTCCTGCCGGAGACCATGGTACGAACGGAACTGGCCCGCGGCCTGCTCGCGGAAGTCCTGCCTCGGCCGAGGCACAAGGTCCATTTCGAAGCTGCCATCCGCACGCGAGAGCAAGATCCCGTCATCCTCGACTTATTCGAGCGCGCCGCGCGGCTCTCGATCGAATCCAATCGCGAACTTTGATCTTCGTCATGGCAATTCCATGACCTTGCGATAGGTTACCCCGCATCAACGGGAGAATTACCATGCGCTCGATACTCGTGAACGCCGACCGCAAGGCCGACAGCGAAGCCCGCATCGACACCGCGCTTGAACTGGCCCGCCATCTGGATGGCCATGTCACCGTGCTCGTCGATACGCCGGTTTCGCGCTATATCGCCATGGATCCCATGGGAGGCAGCTACGTGATCTCCGAAGCGCTCGACAAGGCGCGGGGGGAGGATGACGCCGCCGCCGAGGCCATAGAGGCCCGCCTCACGCGCGGAGACATCGCCTTCGAAGTGATCCGCAGCGAACAGGACCCGGTTCCTGCCCTGGCCGGCGCCGCGCGGCTTTCCGACCTGGTGGTCGTTTCGCGTTCCAGCGGGATCGCCGGGCAACTGGCGATGGTGGCGCGGGCCCCGGTGCTCGCGCTGCCGAAAGGCCGCAAGCTCTCGCTGCCGATCCGCCGCGCCGTGATCGCCTGGGACGGCGGCGAGCAGGCGGCCAGCGCGCTCAAGGCAGCCATTCCCCTGCTGCAAAGCTGCCAGGTGGTGAAGCTGGTGACCGTGATCGAAAAGTCCGGCGGCTTTCCGGCAACCGACGCCCTGCGCTACCTTTCGCGCAACGGCGTCCATGCCGAATACGAGGAATACGAAAGGCGCGGGTCTACCGAGGAAACCCTGGCGCTGGCCGTGAACCAGACCCACGCGGAACTGCTGGTCATGGGTGCTTATGGAAAGAGCCGCCTCAGGGAGTTCCTGTTCGGAGGCGTCACCGCCCACTTCCTTTCGGATGCCAGCGCACCGGCGGTGCTGTTTTCTCACTGAACCATAACGGATAAATCGACATGAGGCGCCGGTGCAGGACATCGGCGCCTTTTTGCGTTTCGACCGGCCGGGAATTCCGCCGAAGGGACATTTTTCCGCCAGATACTCAGCATGTTGAGTAAATGGCGCAGCGCAACAAGCAACCATTGCAAGCCGAAGCGACAGGCAATCGCCCTGACGATTGCGTCAAGCTGAAGATGAAGCTCGACTCATATTTCATCACGTTGTTTTAAAGAGATTTTGTGGTGAATACCCTGCGTAGTTCGATACAACGCAATGTTGCTTGCACGTTTCGCAACCGTCAAATCGGCATTTCGCACTTGCACAAAAGCCGAGTCGGAGTCATACAGACAGTGCCTTTCAGGCATCCTCTCCCAAAACTTTCACGGCCCGGTTGGAAACTTCCGGGCCTTCTTTTTGCCTGTTTGAGAACGTCGTTCTCAAACAGTTCCATCGGAAACATCCGCAGTGGCCGTTGGTTGGTTTGAAATCCGGGGAGCCGATACCTAGTTCCAATTCACGTCCCGGACGGCCCGCGCAAACTGGCGCCTGGCCGGAATCGGGAGGATGGAAAGGACCCTCATGGCGGACGCCACAACCCATGTCGACGAACGCACGGTAAAGCTGCAGGTCGCGGCAGCCCGTCAGGAAGAAAGCGGGCAGGGCATCGCCCGCCTTTCGCGCGCCTCCCTATCCGAGATCGGCGCGATGGAAGGCGATGTGCTGGAAATAACCGGCAAGACCGCCACCGTCGCCCGCGCCGTACTCGCCTATGACGAGGACGAAGGCCTTCAGGTCATCCGGCTCGACGGGCTTCAGCGCGGCAATGCCGAAGTCGGCTCCGGCGATCACGTCGTGGTCCGCAAGGCCGAATCGCGTCCCGCGCAGCGCGTGGTGTTCGCGCCGGCGCAGAAGGACATGCGCCTGCAAGGCCCCTCCGCCGCGCTCAAGCGCAACTTCTTCCAGCGCCCGATGGTGCAGGGCGATCTCGTCGCCACCACCGGCCAGCAGCAGGTCGCGGACATTCCGCCGCAGCTTCGCCGCATGTTCAACGCGCCGGCCTACGCGCTGACGCAGATCCGCCTCAACGTCGTCTCCACCACCCCGCGCGGCATCGTCCACATCGACGAGAACACCGAAGTGGAACTGCGCGAGGTCTTCGAGGAAGCGCACGACGCCCGCGGCGACGTCAACTACGACGACGTCGGCGGCATGAGCGACACCATCCGCCAGCTTCGCGAGATGGTGGAACTGCCGCTGCGCTATCCCGAACTCTTCACACGCCTCGGCGTCGCGCCGCCGAAAGGCGTCCTGCTGCACGGCCCGCCGGGCACCGGCAAGACCCGCCTGGCCCAGGCGGTGGCGAACGAGAGCGAAGCGAACTTCTTCACCATCAACGGTCCCGAGATCATGGGATCCGGCTATGGCGAGAGCGAAAAGGCCCTGCGCGAGGTCTTCGAGGAAGCCACCAAGGCGGCCCCCGCGATCATCTTCATCGACGAGATCGATTCGATCGCACCGAAGCGCAGCCAAGTCCACGGCGAGGCGGAAAAGCGCCTCGTCGCCCAGCTTCTCACGCTGATGGACGGCATCGACAGCCGCGCCCACGTCGTCGTCATCGCCGCCACCAACCGGCCCGATGCCATCGACGAGGCCCTGCGCCGTCCCGGCCGCTTCGACCGCGAGATCGTGATCGGCGTGCCCGACGAAGCCGGACGCCGCGAGATCATCGGCATCCACACCCGCGGCATGCCGCTGGGCAGCAAGGTCGATCTGAACGAACTCGCGCGCACCACCCACGGCTTCGTCGGCGCCGACCTGGCCGCCCTCACCCGCGAGGCCGCGATCGAGGCCGTGCGCCGGATCATGCCCCGGCTGGACCTCGAAGCCCGCACGATCCCGCCCGAAGTGCTGGAGGAATTGCAGGTTCTTCGCGAGGACTTCGTGGCCGCCCTGAAGCGCGTCCAGCCTTCGGCCATGCGCGAGGTCATGGTGCAGGTGCCGAACATCGGCTGGGCCGACATCGGCGGCCTCGACAATGCGCAGCTCAAGCTGAAGGAAGGCGTGGAACTGCCGCTGAAAAACCCGGAAGCCTTCCACAAGCTGGGCATCCGCCCCGCGAAGGGCTTCCTGCTCTACGGCCCGCCGGGCACCGGCAAGACCCTGCTGGCCAAGGCCGTCGCCAAGGAGGCCGAGGCGAACTTCATCTCGATCAAGTCGTCCGATCTCCTGTCCAAGTGGTATGGCGAAAGCGAACAGCAGATCGCCCGCCTCTTCGCCCGCGCCCGTCAGGTTGCGCCCTGCGTGATCTTCATCGACGAGATCGACAGCCTCGTGCCCGCTCGCGGCATGGGCGGCGGCGGGGGCGAACCGCAAGTGACGGGCCGCGTGGTCAACACGATCCTCGCCGAAATGGACGGGATGGAGGAATTGCAGTCGGTCGTGCTGATCGGCGCCACCAACCGCCCTGCCCTGGTCGATCCGGCGCTGCTGCGTCCGGGCCGCTTCGACGAGCTGGTCTATGTCGGCACGCCTGACGAGGCCGGGCGTGAGCACATCCTCGGCATCCATACCAGCAAGATGCCGCTGGCCGACGACGTCTCCCTGCGCGACGTCGCCGCAAGGACCGAGCGTTTCACCGGCGCCGACCTGGAAGACGTGGTCCGCCGCGCCGGCCTCATCGCCATCCGCAAGCGCGGAGCGGAAGTGGAGCAGGTCCGCCGCGAGGACTTCGAGGATGCTCTCGAAGACAGCCGCGCCACCGTGACCGAGGAGATGGAAGCGGAGTATGAGCGCATGAAGGGCGAACTCAAGAAGCGGGCGATGGAACTGACGCCCATCGGCTTCATCGCCCCCGGCATGGTGGAATCCACCCGCGAGAAGAAGCACGGCGATTGAATGATGCGGCCTGAATAAGAGGCCAGAATGATAGGGTTGAATGATACGTCGTCCCGGGCTTGACCCGGGACCGCTGGCCGCGTCGCGCCTTGCTCGCGAGGTAGCGCCTCAAGATTTGCCAGCGGTCCCGGATCAAGTCCGGGACGACGATAATCTGTCAGGCACACTGATCGACGACAATCTGCACGGCACAGTAATCCTTGCGAACCGTCCTGCCTTGCGGCACCTCCCGCGCATGAATTCTCCCTTCCGTACCGTGCTGGCCGCCATTCTCAGCCTCATCGCGGCCGTTCCCGCCGCACAGGCGAAGGCAGTCCCAGTCTGCTCCTACCGCATCGACAACGCCTACCCCCACGATACCGGCGCCTTCACCGAAGGCCTGCTGTTCGACCGGGGCCTGCTCTACGAAAGCACCGGCCGCGAAGGCGATTCCCGCATCGTCGTGCGCAAGCTGGAAACGCTGGAGCCGATACGCGAGGCGCAGGTCGATCCCTCCGTCTTCGGAGAGGGCCTTGTCGACTGGAAGGACCAGTTGATCAGCCTCACCTGGCGCGACGGGATCGGCTATCGCTGGGACCGTGCGACACTGAAGCCACTGGGCACCTTCCGTTACGAGGGTGAAGGCTGGGCCATGACCCGCCACGGCGAGACGATCTACCAGAGCGACGGCTCCGCCACGCTGCGCCTGCGCGATCCGGCGACGATGCGGCAGACCGGCAGCCTTGCCGTCACCGCCGACGGCAAGCCGGTGGCGAACCTCAACGAGCTGGAATGGATCGGCGGCGAGATCTGGGCCAATGTCTGGATGACCGACCGCATCGCCCGGATCGACCCGAAGACCGGCAAGGTCACGTCCTGGCTGGACCTTACCGGCCTGCGCGAACAGGCGGGTGGGCGCGGCGTCGACGCCGTGCTGAACGGCATCGCCTGGGATGCTCCGACGAACCGCATTTTCGTGACCGGCAAGAACTGGAACCAGATCTTCCAGATCGCCCCGGACTGCCCGAAGGGCACCTGACTTGCCCGATCGGGCCGCTTGCGATAGAAAGCGGCTCACAAGCCAAGGGATGGATCGATGAACGACTGAGCACATAGCCCGTTTTTTTCCCAAACGCTATCTGCCGGTGTTCTCATGACATTCCTGACTCTCGACCGCGTGGCCTGCTCGGCCCCCGATGGTTCCCCGCTCTTCCGTGACCTCACGTTCTCGCTCGGCCGCGAGACGCTCGGCCTTGTCGGTCGCAATGGTGCAGGCAAGAGCACCCTGCTGCGCGCGATCGCCGGGGAAGCGCCAATTCTGGAAGGCACGATCACGCGGCAGGGCCGGGTCGGCCTGCTGCATCAGCTTCCCCCCGACGACAACGCCAGCGTGGCCGAAGCCCTGGGCCTCGCCGCGCAGTTCGCCCGGCTCGATCGCATCACCCAGGGCCGCTTCGAGGACGACGATTTCGAGCTGGCCGACTGGACCCTGCCCGAACGCCTCGAAAAGGCCGCCGCGCTGGCCGGTTTCGGCGATCTCGATCCCCAGCGGCCGCTCTCCACCTTCAGCGGCGGGCAGCGCACCCGACTGATGCTGACCGGCCTTCTCATGGACGGGCCGGACGTGCTCCTGCTGGACGAGCCCACCAACAATCTCGATGAGGCGGGCCGCAAGGTGGTTGCGGACCTGCTTGAGGGCTGGAACGGAGGCGCCCTTGTCGCCAGCCACGACCGCGAACTGCTGCGCCGCGCGAATCGCATCGTCGAACTGACCGGCACGGGCGTCCACATGGTCGGCGGCGGCTGGGACGCCTTCGACGAGCAGCGCAGTCGGGAGCGCGCCCGCGCCGCCGAAGTGCTGGAACGAAGCGAGGACGCGCTGCGCCGTTCACGCCGCGAACGTCAGGAAGAAACCGAAAAGCAGGCCCGGCGCGACAGCAGGGGCCGTCAGGATGCCGCCAGGGGTGGCGCGCCGAAGATCCTGCTCGGCGCCCGCAGGCAGCGCGCCGAGGAAACCGGCGGACGCCAGGGCAAGCTGGGCGACGAGCGCGTGGGACGTGCGCAACAGGATCTCGAAACGGCGCGCCGCGACGTGGAAGTGCTGGCCCCGATCCACATCGAACTGCCGCCCGGCGGCCTGCCTTCCGGCCATGTCCTGATCGAGGCTCGCGGCATCACCTGCACGCGCGGCGGAAGGCGCCTGTTCGGTCCGCTGGACCTCGTGATCCGCGGTCCCCGCAGAATCGCCGTCACCGGCGCCAACGGTTCGGGCAAGACCAGCCTGATCCGTATTCTCGCCGGGCTGGACCAGCCGGACGAAGGCGAGATTCGCGCCGACGGATCGCGCAGCGCGCTGTTGGACCAGCACGTCTCGCTGCTGGGCGACGGCGGCACCGTGCTGGACGCCTATTTGCGCCTCAACTCCGAGGCCGACCGCCACGGCGCTCATGCCGCGCTGGCCCGCTTCGGCTTCCGCAACACCTGGGCGGAGCGCGAAATCGGCGGTCTTTCCGGCGGCGAGCGGATGCGGCTGGCGCTGGCCTGCCTTTTCACGCGGCGCAAGGTGCCTTGGCTGCTGATCCTCGATGAGCCGACCAACCACCTCGACCTCGCTTCGGTCGAGATGCTGGAGGAGGCTCTGCGCGGCTATGACGGCGCCGTGGTCTGCGTCAGCCACGACGCGGCCTTTCGCGAGGCGCTGGGCCTGGAGAAGGCGATCGCGCTGGGGTAGGTCAATTGGCCCTACGCGCTTCCCCGCCACCACGGGCTTCCCCGTTGACCGACCCGGCGACCAGTTCCGCCAGCCCCGCGCTCGCGCCCAGTTCGACCGGCGCCACCGGCAGGGTCCGCCGCCTGACGAGGGCTTCCGGCTGGTTGCTTCGGATCCAGTCCATCATGCTCTCGCGCAGTTCGCAGCGCAGGTCGAACAGCGTCGGGCCGTCGCGTGCGCTCATCAGCAGGCGGACCTCGATGGCCTCGTCCTTGCAATCGGTCACCTGAAGCACTTGCGCCCGCTTGTCCCAGAGGCGGTGGGCGGTGATCTGGCGCGTATATTCCTCGCGGATCGGGCCGATGTCGGTGCCCTGGTCGAGATAGAGGAACACGGTGCCGAGCAGCTGCGAGGTGGTCTTGGTCCAGTTCTGGAAAGTGTCCTCCAGAAAGCGGTTGGACGGCACGACGAGGCGGCGCTCGTCCCACAGCCGCACGACGACGTAAGTGGTGCGGATGTCCTCGATACGGCCCCATTCGCCGTCGAGGATGATGACATCGTCGATCGAGATCGGCTCGGTCATCGCCATCTGGAAACCCGCGATCAGCGCCTTGAGCGCGGGCTGCGCCGCCGCGCCCACCGCCAGCGCGGCGAGCCCGGCCGAAGCCATCAGGGTAACGCCGATCTCGCGCACGCCGGGTATCGAGGCCAGCATGCCGGAAACGGTGAGGAACACGATCAGGAACGTGCCGATGCGGCTGAAGATCGAAAGCCGGGTGCGGCGACGGCGCGCGTTGCGATTGTTCTCCACCGAGATGTCGGCGCGCATGATCATCGCTTCCACGAAAGCGCGCAGCACCGCCACGGCTACCCAGCCCGTCAGCAGCGGCATCACGAAAGGTGCGAAGCGCTCCCACACGGTCTCCAGTGCCGGGGTCTCGCGCGCTGCCAGAACCACGCCCATGGCCATGAAGGCCCAGCGCGTCGGGCGATTGAGACGATTGACGACGATGTCGTCCGCTTCGCTCGCGCTGCGATGGGCGATCCGGTGGAGAATGCGGAACAACAGGGCGTGGACGACGAACGCCAGCGTCAGGCCGATCAACGCGGCGATCAGCGCCATCAACGGGCGTTCCGCCCAATCCGGCAGGCCGCCGAGGAGGCTTTCGATGAAATCGATCATGGGGCTGAAACTATGCTGCATCGCAGCAGTTTCAGCGACCGGCTCGCTTCATCGGGCTTTCGGGGCAGGTCGGGGGAGAGATTGCTCCGTTTTGGAATGCTCCTGTCGTCCCGGACTTGATCCGGGACCGCTGGCAATTCTTTAGGCGCAATCTTGCAGGAAAGCGCCTCGCCGCGAGTTGGGTGATGCGAGGCCAGCGGTCCCGGATCAAGTCCGGGACGACGTTGTTCAAGCCTTCACTGTCGTTCAAGCCTTCCCAACGCCGTTCAAACCTTCGCCATTTGCCTCAATGTGCCGCGCCCCAGCTGAGACCGGAACCGATCTCCACGCCCAGCGGAACGTCCAGTTTCACCGAAGGCTCGGCCGCGCCCGCCATGACGCTGCGGATCACGTCCGAGGCCGCAGCGACGTCGCCCTCGGGCAATTCGAACACGAGTTCGTCGTGCACCTGAAGCAGCATGCGTACATGCCCCAGGCCCGCCGCTTCCAGAGCCGGCATCATGCGCACCATGGCGCGCTTGATGATGTCGGCGCTGGTGCCCTGGATCGGGGCGTTGATGGCGGCGCGCTCGCTGCCCTGGCGCTCGGCGCCGTTCTTCGAGGTGATGCGCGGGAACCAGGTCTTGCGGCCGAACAGCGTTTCCGAATAGCCCCGCTCGCGCACCTGCTCCAGCGTGTGGACGATATAGCGCTGGATGCCGGGGAAGCGCTCGAAATAGCGGTCGATCATGGCCTGCGCCTCGTCCGCCTCGGTGCCGAGACGGCCTGCGAGGCCCCAGCGCGAAATGCCGTAGAGGATCGCGAAGTTGATGGTCTTGGCCCGTCCGCGCGTGTCGCGGTCCACCGTGCCGAACATCTCCATCGCCGTGCGCGAGTGGATGTCCTCGCCCTGGGCGAAGGCTTCCTTCAGGCTCGGCACGTCGGCCATGTGCGCGGCAAGGCGCAGTTCGATCTGCGAATAGTCAGCGGCGAGCAGGACGTTGCCCGGCTCGGCCACGAAGCAGTCGCGGATCTGGCGGCCGATCTCGGTGCGGATCGGGATGTTCTGCAGGTTCGGGTCGGTCGAGGAAAGACGCCCGGTCTGCGCGCCGACCAGGCTGTAGCTGGTGTGGACGCGCCCGGTTTGCGGATTGATCGCCGCCTGCAAAGCCTCGGTATAGGTTGAGCGAAGCTTGGAAAGCTGGCGCCATTCCAGCACCTTGGTCGCGACTTCGGCACCCTCGCCCGCCAGCTTTTCCAGCACCGACTGGTCGGTGGAATACTGGCCGCTCTTGCCCTTCTTGCCGCCCTTGTAGCCGAGCTTCTCGAACAGGATATCGCCAAGCTGCTTGGGGCTGCCGATGGTGAATTCCTGGCCGACCTTGCCATGGATCTCGCCTTCCAGCGCGCCGATCGCCTCTGCGAACTGGCTCGAGAGGCCTGCCAGCTTCTCGCGGTCCACCTTGATGCCGTGGCGCTCCATCTGGGCGACGACGGGGATCAGCGGCCGGTCGACACGCTCGTAGATCCGCGTGCCGCCCTCGTCGGAGAGGCGCGGCTTGAGGAGATTATGCAGGCGCCAGGTCACATCCGCGTCCTCGGCCGCGTAAGGCGTGGCGCGGTCGAGCGGTACTTCGCCGAAGGGAATCGCCTTCTTGCCGGTGCCGCAGACGTCCTTGAAGGCCATGGTCTTGTGGGCGAGATGGCGTTCGGACAGTTCGTCCATGCCATGCCCGCCGCCGATGCCCTCGATCTGGCGGCCCGCGTCGAGGCAGAAGCTGACGATCATCGTATCGTCCACCGGCGCCACCAGAATGTCATGCCGGGCCAGAACGTTGAGGTCGTACTTGATGTTCTGGCCGACCTTGAGCACCGCATCGCTTTCCAACAGCGGCTTGAGCAGCGCCAGCGCCGTCTGCAACGGCACCTGCTGCGGCTTCTCCGCGAACATGTCGCTGCCGCCGTGGCCGAGCGGGATGTAGCAGGCATCGTTCGGCCCCAGGGCCAGACTGATCCCGGCGAGGTCCGCCTTCATCGCATCGAGCGCCGAGGTCTCGGTGTCGAGCGCCACCACATGCGCCGCCAGCCCGCGCGCCACCCAGCGCTCCAGCGCCTCGACGGTCTGCACGCATTCGTAGGCGGCATAGTCCACCGCCGGCCATTCCGGCAGCGGCTGTCGCGCCGCTCCCTCGGCCGCACCACTGGCGGCGGTGACCGGCTTGGCCGGATTGAGCTGGGTCGGCCGATCGGGGCTGCCGCGACCGCCGTCGAGCCGCTTGAGCAGACTGGTGAAGCCATGCTTGCCAAGGAATTCGGCCAGCGGCGCCGGGGGGATCGCGTCCAGCTTGAAGTCGTCCAGCGCCATCGGCAGCGTGCAGTCTTCCTTGAGCGTGACCAGCACCTTGGAAAGGCGCGCCTGTTCGGCCTGCTCGATCAACCGCTCCTGAAGCTTGGACTTCTTCATCGACGGCGCCGCCGCCAAAGCGGATTCGAGGTCGCCGTAGTCCTGGATCAGCTTGGTCGCCGTCTTGGGGCCGACGCCGAAGACGCCCGGCACGTTGTCCACCGAGTCGCCCATCAGCGCCAGCACGTCGCCCACCTTCTCGGGCGGGACGCCGAACTTCTCGACCACTTCCGGGATGTCGATCCGCTGGTTCTTCATCGTGTCCAGCATGTCGATGCAGCCGCCACCGACCGCACACTTGCCCACGAGCTGCATCAGGTCCTTGTCCGAGGAGACGATCGTCACGTCCCAGCCCTGGCGCGTCGCCTCGCGGGCGTAAGAGGCAATGAGGTCGTCCGCCTCGAAGCCCACTTCCTCGATGCAGGGCAGCGAGAAGGCGCGGGTGGCATCGCGAATCAGCGGGAACTGCGGGACCAGATCCTCGGGCGGGGGCGGACGGTTGGCCTTGTAGTCGTCATAGATGTCGTTGCGGAACGAGTGGCTGCCCGCATCGAGGATGACCGCGAGGTGGGTGGGGCCATCGGCCTTGTTGAGGTCATCCGCCAGCTTCCACAGCATCGTCGTATAGCCGTAGACCGCGCCGACGGGCGTCCCTTCCGGGTTCGTCAGGGGCGGCAGGCGGTGATAGGCGCGGAAGATATAGGCCGAGCCATCGACGAGATAGAGATGCTGCTTGGAATCCATGGCCTGATCCCTAGCAGCGCGGGCCCCGGTCGTCAGCAGGGCAGTGACACGCAGCCGGTGAAATTGGCCGATCGGCAAGCCGGTGCGACGGGACGGGAACCAATTCGCTCCACCGTCGTTTGCCCGCGACTGCTTGAAACGCATTCGCGACCGGCCTAGTTTCCCGCTCAAGGGGCGAAGCCGCTCGTATCTGCGGATGGGCTTACGGGGGTTTGTCTTTTCAGCAAGCGCTTTTCAGCAAACGCTTTTTAGCAAAACGAGGGAATACCGAGAACATGCGCAAGATCGTTATCGCCGCCACTGCCGCCGTCGCGGCCCTGTCGCTCGCCGCCTGCTCGGAAAAGACGCAGGACGCCGCTTCGGACACCGCCACCTCGGCCGCCGGCGACATGTCGGAAGCCGCTGAAGACGTGGGCGATGCCGTCAGCGATCTCGGCGACAAGGCCTCGAACGTCGCCAACGACGCCGCCGATGGCGTCAAGGACGCTGCCGCCGACGCCGCCAAGAAGGCCGAGAAGACCACCGACGACATCGCCGCCGATGCCGAGAAGGCCGCCGCCGACGTCACCGATGCCGAGAGCACCCCGCACACCAACGATCAGCACTGATCGGCTGCGAAGCCAGATTAACAAAAAAGGCGCTCCGGAGCAGTCCGGAGCGCCTTTTTTCTATGGCTATGAGGCAGTTTCGACGCGCGGCGATGTGCCTCAGCGCGCAGCGGTGCGGTAGGACGATCCCTCGGCCAGATAGCCGTCGTAGATCGCGCGGGCGATGCTGGCGATCCGCGCCTCCCGGTTCGGACGGGTGCCCTGCCCGGTAACGTAGATCGCCACCGCATAGGCGCGGCCGTCAGGCGTCTCGATGATGCCGATGTCGCTGGAGGTATTGTTGAGCGATCCGGTCTTGTGGGAAACCGTGACTTCGGCGGGGAGCCCGGCCCGGATGCGACGCTTGCCGGTGACGGTGCGGCTCATGGCGCCCAGCAGCACGTCGCGACCCTGCTTGCTCATCCACTTGCCCTGGTAGATCCCGGCCAGCAGTTCCACCACTGCGATCGGCGTGGCGCTGTCCCGCTTGTCGACGACCTTGGCCGGATCGATGGCGCCGTCATCCCGCACCAGGGTGGCGATGTCGCGATCGATGTGCCAGTCCTCGATGCCGGTCCGGCGCACCCAGGCGTTCACCGCCGAAGGCCCGCCCACCACCTTGAGCAAGGCATCGGTGGCGTAGTTGTTGGAGCGGGTGATCATGATCTCGATCAGCTGGCGCGCGGTCATGTAAGTGCCCGCGCGGACCGGTGCGATCGAGCTGGAGAACGGCGCCGAGGGCACCGGCACCATCAGCGGGAACTCGCTGGAAAGGCTCCACTTGCCCTTGTCCACGCCTTCCAGGAAGGTCGCGGCAATGGCGATCTTGCTGGTGCTGGCCATCGGGAAGCGCTGGGTTCCCAAAACATCGACCATGCGCCCGGTGGAAAGGTCCATGGCCGCCACGCCGATGCGCCCCCGCGAAGCTTCCGCCACCGAGGCGAGCTGCTTGCCGAAATCGCTGGAATAGGTACGCGGGCCGCGCTGCTCCGTTCCGAATACGGAGTCGAACGAATCCTGCACGTCGCCGATGGCGGCGGCTTGCGGACGGACTTGCCTCTGGGCCTGCCCTTGCGCCTGAACCGGCACGGACGCCAGCAGGCCGAGAGACAGCGTCCCGGCGGCCAAAGTCGCAACCTTGAAGAAGCGCCCCGTGCCTTTACGGCACCGCGCGACGAGTTTGTCTGCCCCGATCATGCAGATCCCACCCTGTGCTTGTACATGTTCCCGTAGAGTTAACGAGAACGAGGCAAAGCGCCAGCCTTGCGCGATGAACTGCAGGTTCCATGCGGGCAATTGCTTGGAATCGAACAATCCTTTCGCCCAGATGAACGAATCCGTCTGCGGAAAGAAAACGAAAAGGGCCGGAAGGATCGCTCCTTCCGGCCCCAATTCGCGTTGGTAAGACGTGAGTGGCTTAGAAGCCGCCCATTCCGCCCATGCCGCCCATGTCGGGCATTGCCGGCATGGCAGCCTTGTCTTCCGGCTTGTCGCTGATCGCCGCTTCGGTGGTGATCAGCAGGCCGGCGACCGAAGCCGCATCCTGAAGCGCGGTGCGCACGACCTTGGTCGGGTCGATGACGCCGGCGGCCTTCAGGTTCTCGTAGACGTCGGTGGCGGCGTTGAACCCGATGCCTTCGTCCGACTGGTCGAGCAGCTTGCCGGCGATGACGGCGCCGTCGCTACCGGCGTTCTCGGCGATCTGCTTCACCGGGGCAGTGATTGCCTTGCGGATGATGTCGACGCCGCGGGTCTGGTCTTCGTTGGCACCGGTCAGGCCTTCGAGGGCGCGCGTTGCGTAGAGCAGCGCGGTGCCGCCGCCGGGGACGATGCCTTCTTCAACCGCAGCGCGGGTCGCGTGGAGAGCGTCGTCGACGCGGTCCTTGCGCTCCTTCACTTCGACTTCGGTCGCACCGCCGACCTTGATGACGGCAACGCCGCCAGCAAGCTTGGCCAGACGCTCCTGGAGCTTTTCGCGGTCGTAGTCCGAAGTGGTGACTTCGATCTGCGAACGGATCTGGTCGACGCGGCCCTTGATGTCGTCGTGCGAACCGGCACCGTCGACGATGACGGTGTTGTCCTTGTCGATGGTGACCTTCTTGGCTTCGCCAAGCATGCCGAGCGTGACGCTCTCAAGCTTGATGCCGAGGTCTTCCGAGATCATCTCGCCAGCGGTCAGCGTGGCGATGTCGCCCAGCATGGCCTTGCGACGATCGCCGAAGCCCGGAGCCTTGACGGCAGCGATCTTCAGGCCGCCACGCAGCTTGTTGACGACGAGCGTGGCCAGAGCCTCACCCTCGATGTCTTCGGCGATGATGAGGAGCGGACGGCCCGACTGCACCACGGCTTCCAGGATCGGAAGCAGCGCCTGGAGCGACGAGAGCTTCTTCTCGTGGATGAGGATGTACGGGTTTTCGAGTTCGACCGTCATCTTCTCGGGGTTGGTGACGAAGTAGGGCGACAGGTAGCCGCGGTCGAACTGCATGCCTTCGACGACATCGAGTTCGAATTCGAGACCCTTGGCCTCTTCGACGGTGATGACGCCTTCCTTGCCGACCTTTTCCATGGCTTCGGCGATCTTCTCGCCGACTTCGGTGTCACCGTTGGCCGAGATGATGCCGACCTGGGCGATTTCCGACGAGCCGGCGACCGGGGTCGAACGGGTCTTGAGGTTCTCGACGACCTTGGCGACGGCGAGATCGATGCCGCGCTTGAGGTCCATCGGGTTGATGCCGGCAGCAACCGACTTCATGCCTTCGCGCACGATCGCCTGGGCGAGGACGGTCGCGGTGGTGGTGCCGTCACCGGCCTTGTCGTTGGCCTTCGAGGCCACTTCGCGCAGCATCTGCGCGCCCATGTTCTCGAACTTGTCCTTGAGTTCGATTTCCTTGGCGACCGAGACACCGTCCTTGGTGATGCGGGGAGCGCCGAAGCTCTTCTCGATCACGACGTTGCGGCCCTTGGGGCCCAGGGTCACCTTGACGGCATTGGCGAGGGTGTCGACGCCGGCGAGAATGCGTTCACGCGCGTCGCGGCCGAACTTTACGTCCTTGGCTGCCATTTGGAATTCCTTCTAGAATATCTGGAAAATGCAGAAAGTCAGAATGCTCAGCCGATAACGCCGAGAATATCCGATTCCTTCATGATCAGCAGGTCTTCACCACCGACCTTGACTTCGGTGCCGGACCACTTGCCGAACAGCACGCGATCGCCGACCTTGACGTCGAGGGGGGTGATGGTGCCGTTTTCAGCGCGGGCGCCGGTGCCGACGGCGACGATTTCGCCTTCAGCGGGCTTTTCCTTGGCGCTGTCGGGGATGATGATGCCACCGGCCGTCTTTTCTTCGGCCTCGACGCGGCGCACGAGAACACGGTCGTGCAGCGGGCGGAAAGTCATGGGATTCTCCCTTATCCAACGAACTAAAAGGGCAAAAACTGGAATTGGCACTCACACTGATAGAGTGCCAACGGCCGTGGATATGGTTGGAGCCTAAGGCGTCGTCAAGCAGGGACGCCCCAAAAAATTCTCATCCGGTATGTACGGCAGATGAGACGAGCGCATTACACCCGGTCGAGATGGAACTCTTCGCGCCAGTGCCAGCGAGCGATCAGCATGAATGCCGCCACCGTCAACCCCACGGCAAGGCCGATCCATACGCCCACGCCTTCCAGCGGCGTGAACAGGCCCAGCACCGCCGACGTCGCAAAGCCTGCAGCCCAGTATCCGAACAGCGCGATCGCCATCGGCACGCGCGTATCCTGTATGCCGCGCAGCGCGCCTGCGGCCACGGCCTGGAGCCCGTCGGTCAGCTGGAATATCGCCGCCACGAACAGGAAGTGGAGCGCAAAGCCGACCAGCACCGCATTCTGCGGCGCATCGACGTCGACATAGGCCGAGAGGATCAGGCGCGGGGCCAGGAGCATCGTCGAGGCGGAGAGGACCATGAAGATCATCGCCACGGTGATCGCCGCCCAGCCCGCCTGGCCGACGCCCACGCGGTTGCCCGCGCCGTAATGGTAGCCGACGCGAATGGTCGCCGCCTGCCCCACGCCGAACGGCACCTGGAACGCGAACGCCGCGATCTGAAGGGCCACGGTATGAGCGGCAAGCTGCGCCTCGCCGATCCGCCCCATGAGGAAGGCGGCGCCGCTGAACAGGCCGCCTTCCGCGATCAACGTCGCGGCGATCGGCAGGCCAAGCGCAAGGATCTGGCGCAGGCGCTGCCATTCGGGCCGCCAGAAGCGCCCGAGCACATGGTAGCGCCGCAGTCTGCGATCGCTGCCGATGGCGATGACATACGCCAGAACCATCACGCAGGCCGTCGTGATGCTGGCTATCGCGGAGCCCATCAGGCCCAGTTCGGGAAAACCGAAGTGCCCGAACACCAGCACGTAGTTACCCAAGGCATTCACGCCGATCGCCAGCGCGGTGATGAGCGTTGCGAAGAACGGCCTTCCCAGCGCGGAAACGAAAGTGCGCAGCACGTTGGCGATCGTCATCGGCAGCACGGCGATCGATACGATCTTGAGGAAATGCGCCGCCAGGCCCGCGACTTCGGGCTCCTGCCCGGTCACGTCCATCAGCCATTCGCCGAACTGCGAGATCGCGATGGCGCCCAGGCTGAACATCACCGCGACCCAGAGCGCCATGCGCGCGGAACGGCGCACTTCGCGCACCGAAGTGGAGCGACGCCCGATCTCCGCTGCGATCAACGGCGCGACCGCACCGGTGACGCCGTTGATGCCCATCATCATCAGGGCGACGATGGCAATGGCCAGGCTCGATGCCGCCAGGGCCTGCTGGCCGAGACGCGCCACGAAGATCACGTCGGTGGCGAAGACCGCCATCTGCAGGAGATTGGCGAGCGCAAGCGGCCCGGCAAGGCGCAAGGTAGCGCCGAGTTCGGCACGGAAAGTCGAAGGAAGGTGCTGTGTCGCCATTTCGGCAGGGGCGATAGGGGACGGGACCGGCAAGCGAAAGGAAATTCAGGGGCCCATTTCGCGGGATTTGCGCGATGTCATGGTCTTCCCATCGGATGGGCGGTGGAATAGGGCACCGCCAGCGCCGGAGAAACCATGACGACTGCACGCCTGATTATCGCGCCTCCCCTGCTCCTCCTTGCCGCCTGCGGCGGGTCCGGGCAGGACAATTCCGAAACGCCTGCCGATGCCGGCAAGACCACTCCGGCGGCATCGCCGGACTCGTCAACGGAAGCCGCCCGCCTTGCGAAGGCCCCGCCCGGCTTCGCGACCTGCCGGTCCTGCCATTCGGTGGAGCCCGGAAAAAACGGCATCGGCCCATCGCTGTTCGGGATCGTCGGCACCCGCGCCGGGGACGTGCCGGGCTTCAATTTCAGCCCCGCCCTCAAGGCCTCCGGCGTGACCTGGGACCGCCAGTCGCTCGACACCTGGCTGCAAGGGCCGATGAAGATGGTTCCCGGCACCAAGATGGTGATCGGCGTACCCAACCCGCAGCGGCGCAAGGACGTGATCGACTACCTCGAAACCCTGAAGTGACGGCCGGTCCAGTGCTTACGCTCTACAGAGAGGGCTCGTCCGAACCGGCGTAGCGCATCGCCACGTCGCATCGCTCATAGCGGGCGCCGTATTGGGCCATGATTTCGGCATCGTGGCGGAAGCCCAGCTTCTCATAGAGATGGATCGCCGCCTCGCAGTGCCTGTTGGTCAGCAGGTAGAGCGGATCGGCGCCCATTTCCCGTGCCCGCCCGATCATCGCGGCGAGCAGGAATTCCCCCGCCTTGAGCCCGCGCGCCGATTGCCGCACCCCCATCTTCGTCAGTTCGAAAGAGCGCTCGCCCGTCTTCTGCAAGGCGCAGGCGCCGACCACGCCAAGCCCCTGCGCTTCCACGAAAAGGATCGTGCCGCCCGGGTCGACGATGCAGCGGCGCGGATTTTCGAGAACGTCGCGATCGGTGGGTTCCAGGCGGAACATCGCCTCGATCCATTCGGCATTGATGTCATGGAAGTCCCGCGCAAGGTCGTCCGTGAATTCGCGGATGGTCAGGATCGGGGGCTGAAGCCTTTCGTAGCGCGCCACCATCGACGATTCGTCCAGCGCGGATTCGATGCGCTCCAGAAGCGCCAGCAGCGCCGCAGTCTCGCCGCCACACATTTCGTCCACGGCAAGGCCGACACCGGGCCAGACCTGCATTCTCGCCCTGTTCATAGCCGCCTGCCCGGCGGGAGTCAGCGAGACGAGGCGTTGACGAAGGTCGCTGCCCTGTTCCGTCTTCACCAGTTCGAGCGCGGCCAGCTGACCGATCGCGCGCGTCACCCCCGGCTGGCTGGACCCGACGGCCTCGGCCAACTGGCCGATCGTCATTGCGCCCGCTTCCAGCGCGGTCAGCAGCGGCATATGGCTCGGCTGCGCGGAGATACCCGATGCCTGAATGATCTGCGCGGCATCGCCTTGCAGACGTTCGGCCAGTCGCTTGAGCCGGCTGCCGAGATAGACACCGCCAAGGCCCGCGATCACATCGGTCATTTATCAACTCCATATCACGTTATATATCGCGTTATGGATATTCGTCCGGCGCGTCAACCGGGCAAAAAGAAAGGGCGGCCCCGAGGAGCCGCCCTTCCCTTTGTCTGCTCGGAAGAACCGAGAGATCGACCCTGGCCTAAGCCAGGGGAATCCTTGCGGGCCGAAACCCGCAGAAGATTACTTGAGCTCGACGGTGCCGCCGGCTTCTTCGATCTTCTTCTTGATTTCTTCGGCTTCAGCCTTGTTGATGCCTTCCTTGACGGCCTTCGGAGCGCCTTCGACGAGAGCCTTGGCTTCAGCCAGGCCCAGACCGGTGATGGCGCGGACTTCCTTGATGACGTTGATCTTCTTGCCACCGTCGCCGGTGAGGATCACGTCAAATTCGGTCTTTTCTTCGACGGCGGCGGCTTCACCGGCCGGGGCAGCAGCCACGGCAACGGCAGCAGCGGCGGAAACGCCCCATGCTTCTTCGAGAGCCTTGGCGAGGTCAGCGGCCTCGAGGACGGTCAGCTGCGACAGTTCTTCAACAAGCTTGGCGATATCGGCCATGATAATAACTCCTGATCTGTGGTCCACCGCGGGCCTCATGCCCAACGGCGGAATAAATCGTTAGAAAAGCGTTGCTTAAGCTTGAACTCAAGCAGCCTTGTCGGCGTAGGCAGCGAAGACGCGCGCCAGCTTGGCCGCCGGAGCGGTCTGAAGCTGGGCGATCTTGGTCGCCGGAGCCTGAACGAGGCCGATGAGCTTGGCGCGCAGTTCGTCGAGCGAGGGCATCGAGGCGAGAGCCTTGACACCCGTTGCGTCCAGAACCTGCGAACCCATCGCGCCGCCGACGATCTCGATCTTGTCGGTCGTCTTGGCGAAGTCTACGACAGCCTTTGCAGCAGCGACGGGGTCCACCGAAGTGGCGATGGCCGTCGGGCCGGTCAGGAAGTCGTCGATACCGGCATAGTCGGTATCCACGATGGCAAGCTTGGCAAGACTGTTCTTCGCAACCTTGTAGGTCGCGCCCGCATCGCGAATCTTGCCGCGCAGGGCGGTGGACTGAGCCACCGACATGCCGAGGTTGCGGGTGATGACCACCACGCCGACCTCGTTGAAGACCGCGTTGAGCTGGGCGACCGAATCGGCTTTCTGCGAACGATCCATGCCTTACTCCTTCACATGTGACCGCTTGGGACTTGCGCCCCGCACGGCCGGCTACGTTTGTCCGAAGCGCTGATGCGCTTCGGGCGAGTCCGTTGGCGAAGGGGAAGGAGTTTTTCGTGTCGAAACACGAACCTGGCACCACGCTTCGAAAAGGAGCGAAGGACCGGAAAATTTCCTGTTCCCCGTCTAGGCTGGAAATTAAGCCCCCTAAATCGGAAGCACCAACTGTCTCGGACGGATGAACCATGGGCCGAAACCCATGTGGTTCGGCCGCGCCTTTGAAGGAATGCGCGGCCGGAGTCAAGGATCACTGTCGGCTGTATCTGGCTGGAATGTGGCCCCCGGGTTCAGGCTCTTGGGCCCGGCTCGCGGAAAATCAGGCTTTAGGGCTTTAGGGCTTCATAGCCAAGCAGGTCGCCCGGCTGACAGTCCAGCTCCCGACAGATCGCCTCCAGCGTGGAAAAGCGAATCGCCTTGGCCTTGCCAGTCTTGAGGATCGACAGATTCGCGAGGGTAATGCCGATGCGCTCCGCCAGTTCGGTCAGCGTCATGCGGCGGGCGTAAAGCAGATCGTCCAGCTTGACCACGATGCCCGATCCTTCGATGCCCGATCCTTCCGTTCCCTCGTCCGCCATCACACGGTTCCTTCCAGTTCGGCGCGCATCTCGGCGCCCTTGCGGAACACCCGGGCAAGGATGAAGAGGATCAGCATCAGCAGAAGCCCGTTGCCGGAAACGCCGCCCATCGTCTCCAGCTTGGTGTGACCTTCGCCGATCCGGTTGATCCACGCGCCGAGCCCCGAGAGCGGCAGGCCCAGAAGCTGCACGACCAGGGTCAGCCAGGCCATCTGCGTCAGCCGCACGGCATTGTCCGGCACGAAGGGATCGCCGTCGCCCACGGTCCCGACGATATGCTTGAGGAGCTGGAAGATGCGGAACAGGACACCACAGAGGATCGCGGCCACCGCCAGGATCGCGCTGACCACCCAGAAGAACTGCGGCAGCACCAGCGGCATGTCGCGGGCCATCTCCACCGATATGTCGTTTCGGAACACGAGCAGCAGCGGAACCGCGACGATGCAGGCGGCGATGGCGATGACCATGCTGGCCATCAGGAACCAGAGCAGCCCCCTCGCCACGGCGAGCAGCGGGTCGCGGGTGATCGATTGCATGGTGGAAGTCATGATGCAGCCCCTTCCCGTACTTACATCAGTGCCGGCGCGGCGGGTGCCGCGATGACGATCCGGGCGCCGTGATCGGAGAGCCCGTAAGACGACGACGCGGCACGATCGGCCGCCTGCGCCGGCGCCGAAATCGTCGGCAGCCAGCAGGCGGCTACGAACACCGCCGAAAGAAGGATCGCGAATGGGCGGGAAGCCGCCGGGTTATGCGAGAAGACCATTGTCCGTTCTCCGATAAGCTTGATATCGAAAAGCAATAAACTCAGATTCGCTTATCGTCAATCGATAATATTGAAAAACGATATATCGCACATCGCTTAACGAGATTGGGCCCCGGTCGGCAGGCATCCGGCACTTGCCTCCGTGCTGGCCGGGAAGGCGGCGAGGTCGTTTGACAGCGCGGGAGGCGGCTCCTATATGGGCGGCTCGCTCGATCGCTTCGAGCAAGGCTGGTCCATGCGCGGGGACTGGCTCGGGAAGGAAGCGATACGGGTTTCATCTGACGCGAAAGGCTGCTGGCCGCAACGGTAGAACCCCAGGGTTTCCGCGCGCGCCGGGCGGCCTTTTCGCGTTCCGGATGCCTGTTGCAAGACAGGATAGACGTCACTCGCGACGACGAATTTTTATGGGCCGGTTCACGCGAATCGGTCATCAGAAGCGAAGAGGCAAAGACCAGCTCATGGCCACCAAGCCCGCAAGCGTCCGATCCGCCAAGAAGCGGATCCGCAAGATCTTCGGCGACATCCACGAAGTCGTCCAGATGCCCAACCTGATCGAGGTCCAGCGCGAGAGCTACGAACA
The DNA here is from genome assembly GCF_044987305.1 of Novosphingobium sp. ZW T3_23. Classification (NCBI taxonomy): domain Bacteria; kingdom Pseudomonadati; phylum Pseudomonadota; class Alphaproteobacteria; order Sphingomonadales; family Sphingomonadaceae; genus Novosphingobium; species Novosphingobium sp. ZW T3_23. Next base: position 36,467 of record NZ_JBJDRF010000008.1, on the reverse strand, counting down.
GTTCCTGCGCTCGAACCCGGCCACGGGCTATGTCTCGGGCCTGGAAAAGACCCTGCGCTCGGTCTTCCCGATCCGCGACTTCGCCGGCACCAGCGAGCTGGACTTCGTCCACTACGAGCTGGAAGAGCCGAAGTACGACGTGACCGAATGCCGCCAGCGCGGCATCACTTATGCGGCGCCGATGAAGGTCACGCTGCGCCTGATCGTGTTCGAAGTGGACGCCGAGACCGAGACCCGCTCGGTCCTCGATATCAAGGAGCAGGACGTCTACATGGGCGACATGCCGCTCATGACCGAGAACGGCACCTTCTTCATCAACGGCACCGAGCGCGTAATCGTGTCGCAGATGCACCGTTCGCCGGGCGTCCTGTTCGACCATGACCGCGGCAAGACGCACTCGTCGGGCAAGTTCCTCTTCGCCGCCCGCGTGATTCCGTATCGCGGTTCCTGGCTCGACTTCGAGTTCGACGCCAAGGACATCGTGAACGTGCGTATCGACCGCAAGCGCAAGCTGCCGGTCACCGCGCTGCTTTACAGCCTCGGCCTCGATAGCGAGCAGATCCTCGACTACTTCTACCAGACCGTGACCTGGAAGCGTGGTTCGGGCGGATGGCAGCTGCCTTACCAGGCCGAAGCATGGCGCGGCGCCAAGCCGGCGTTCGACATCGTCGACGCCAAGTCGGGCGAAGTCGTGTTCCCGGCCGGCACCAAGATCAGCCCCCGCGCCGCCAACAAGGCGCAGAAGGACGGTCTTGAAGAGCTGCTGATCCCGACCGAGGAAATCTTCGGCCGCTATTCGGCCAAGGACCTGATCGACGAGTCGACCGGCCGCATCTACATCGAGGCCGGCGACGAAGTCAGCCCTGAGAACCTCGAAGCGCTCGACCGCGCGGGCATCGACCAGATCGACCTGCTCGACATCGACGACATCAACACCGGTCCCTGGATCCGCAACACGATGAAGGCCGACAAGGCCGACAATCGCGACATGGGTCTGGAAGCGATCTACAAGGTCATGCGTCCGGGCGAACCGCCGACGAAGGAAACCGCCGAAGCCCTCTTCGCCGGCCTGTTCTTCGACGCCGACCGCTACGACCTCTCGGCCGTGGGCCGCGTCAAGCTGAACATGCGTCTCGGCCTCGACGTCGAGGATACCGTCACCACCCTGCGCACCGACGACATTCTCGCGGTCGTGAAGGAACTGGTCGGCCTCAAGGACGGCAAGGGCGAAATCGACGACATCGACAACCTCGGCAACCGCCGCGTGCGTTCGGTGGGCGAGCTTCTGGAAAACCAGTACCGCGTCGGCCTGCTCCGCATGGAGCGCGCCGTGAAGGAGCGCATGTCGTCGGTGGACGTGTCGACGGTCATGCCGAACGACCTAATCAACGCCAAGCCCGCCGTGGCCGCCGTGCGCGAGTTCTTCGGTTCCTCGCAGCTCTCGCAGTTCATGGACCAGACCAACCCGCTCTCGGAAGTCACCCACAAGCGCCGCGTCTCGGCGCTCGGGCCGGGCGGTCTCACCCGTGAGCGCGCCGGCTTCGAAGTCCGCGACGTTCACCCGACCCACTATGGCCGCATCTGCCCGATTGAAACGCCGGAAGGCCCGAACATCGGTCTGATCAACTCGCTGTCGACCTTCGCCCGCGTCAACAAGTACGGCTTCATCGAAACCCCGTACCGCCGCGTCGTGGACGGTCACGTGTCGAAGGACGTGGTCTATCTCTCCGCCATGGAAGAGCAGAAGCACACCGTCGCGCAGGCGTCGGCCGGGCTGAACACCGACGGCTCGTTCGTCGAGGAACTCGTCTCGGCTCGCCAGAACGGCGAATTCGTGATGAGCCCGCGCGACCAGATCACGCTGATGGACGTTTCGCCCAAGCAGCTCGTCTCGGTGGCCGCCTCGCTCATTCCGTTCCTGGAAAACGACGACGCCAACCGCGCGCTCATGGGATCGAACATGCAGCGTCAGGCCGTGCCGCTCGTGAAGGCGGACGCTCCGTTCGTCGGCACCGGCATGGAAGAGACGGTTGCGCGTGACTCGGGCGCCGCGATCTCGGCGCTGCGCGCCGGCATCGTCGACCAGGTCGACGCCACGCGTATCGTCATCCGCGCCTCGGGCGATATCGAACCCGGCAAGTCCGGCGTCGACATCTACCGCCTCCAGAAGTTCGAGCGTTCCAACCAGTCGACCTGCATCAACCAGCGTCCGCTGGTGAAGGTGGGCGAAGTGGTCCAGGCCGGCGACACCATCGCCGACGGCCCGTCCACCGAGCTGGGCGAACTGGCCCTGGGCCGCAACGTGCTCGTCGCGTTCATGCCCTGGAACGGCTACAACTACGAAGACTCCATCCTGATCTCCGAGCGGATCGTGAAGGAAGACGTCTTCACCTCGATCCACATCGACGAGTTCGAAGTGATGGCCCGCGACACCAAGCTGGGTCCGGAAGACATCACCCGCGACATCCCGAACGTCGGCGAGGAAGCCCTGCGCAACCTCGACGAAGCGGGCATCGTCTACATCGGCGCCGAAGTGCACCCGGGCGACATCCTGGTCGGCAAGATCACGCCGAAGGGCGAAAGCCCGATGACGCCGGAAGAAAAGCTTCTGCGCGCCATCTTCGGTGAAAAGGCTTCGGACGTCCGCGACACCTCGCTGCGTCTGCCGCCGGGCGTTTCAGGCACGATCGTGGACGTGCGCGTCTTCAACCGCCACGGTATCGAGGTCGACGACCGTACCCGCGCGATCCAGAACGAGGAAATCGAACGCCTCGCCAAGGACCGCGAGGACGAACGCGCCATCCTCAACCGCGCCACCTACAACCGTCTGAAGGACATGCTCCTCGGCCAGGTCGCCGCTTCGGCGCCCAAGGGCCTCAAGAAGGGCGTGGACATCACCGAGGAACTGCTGGACGAAGTCGAGCGTCACGAATGGTGGAAGTTCGCGGTTGCGGACGACCACATGCAGTCGCAGCTCGAAGCGGTGAAGACCCAGTACGACCTCACCGTCAAGGCGATCCAGGAGAAGTTCGAGGACCGCAAGGAAAAGCTGGAGCGCGGCGACGAGCTGGCTCCGGGCGTCCTGAAGATGGTCAAGGTCTTCGTGGCCGTGAAGCGCAAGCTTCAGCCGGGCGACAAGATGGCCGGCCGTCACGGCAACAAGGGTATCATCAGCCGCATCCTGCCGCTGGAAGACATGCCCTTCCTCGAAGACGGCACCCCGGTCGACTTCGTGCTGAACCCGCTGGGCGTGCCTTCGCGCATGAACGTCGGCCAGATCTTCGAAACGCACCTCGGCTGGGCCGCCCGCGGCCTGGGCGCGCGTATCGGCGCGGCTCTGGACGACTGGCGCGCAGCCAACCCGAACCCGGAAGCCGGCCAGCCGCCGGAAGCCGTTCGCGAACTGCTCAAGGAAGTCTACGGCGACAACTACACCGCCGAGATCGAGGCGCGCAGCAACGAACAGATCGTCGAGTTCGCCCAGTCCGTCCGCAAGGGCGTGCCGATGGGCTCGCCGGTGTTCGACGGCGCGATCGAAAAGGACGTCACCGACATGCTCCGCCTCGCCGGTCTCGACGAGTCGGGCCAGGTGGACCTGTACGATGGCCGCACCGGCGATCGCTTCGACCGCAAGGTTACGGTGGGCATGAAGTACGTGCTCAAGCTGCACCACCTTGTCGACGACAAGATCCACGCGCGTTCGATCGGCCCCTACTCGCTCGTCACCCAGCAGCCGCTGGGCGGTAAGGCGCAGTTCGGCGGCCAGCGCTTCGGTGAAATGGAGGTCTGGGCTCTCCAGGCCTACGGCGCGGCCTACACGCTCCAGGAAATGCTGACGGTGAAATCGGACGACGTTGTCGGCCGCACCAAGGTCTACGAAGCGATCGTCAAGGGCGACGACACCTTCGAGGCCGGCATCCCCGAGAGCTTCAACGTGCTCGTCAAGGAAATGCGCTCGCTGGGCCTCAACGTCGAGCTGACAAGCCACGACGACAACGAGGACGACGACGGCGTGGCCCTGGCGGCGGAATAACGGGATCGGGCGGGGCCCGCGCGGCCCCGCCTTCCCTTCCGCCCGCCTTGAGAATTCACCCCCAGAGGGACTGAAACATGAACGACCTGACCAAGTTCACCAACCAGATGGCGAAGCCCGAGACCTTCGATCAGATCCAGATCGGTCTGGCCTCGCCCGAGCGCATCCGCTCCTGGTCCTTCGGCGAGATCAAGAAGCCGGAAACCATCAACTACCGTACGTTCAAGCCAGAGCGTGACGGCCTCTTCTGCGCCCGCATCTTCGGTCCCGTGAAGGACTACGAATGCCTTTGCGGCAAGTACAAGCGCATGAAGTACAAGGGCGTCGTCTGCGAAAAGTGCGGCGTCGAAGTCACCGTGACCAAGGTGCGCCGCGAGCGCATGGGCCACATCGAGCTGGCCGCCCCGGTCGCGCACATCTGGTTCCTGAAGTCGCTGCCTTCGCGCATCGGCCTGCTGCTCGATATGCAGCTCAAGCAGCTTGAACGCGTCCTCTACTTCGAGAGCTACATCGTGATCGAGCCGGGCCTGACCCCGCTCGAGAAGTACCAGCTCCTCACCGAAGACGAGATGCTCGACGCCCAGGACGAGTATGGCGAAGACGCCTTCTCGGCCGGCATCGGCGCCGAGGCGGTGAAGCACATGCTCATCAACCTCGACCTCGAGCAGGAGCGTGCGGACCTTCTCCAGGAACTTGAGACGACCAAGTCGGAACTCAAGCCCAAGAAGATCATCAAGCGCCTGAAGGTCGTGGAATCGTTCATCGATTCGGGCAACCGTCCCGAGTGGATGATCCTTGAAGTCGTGCCGGTCATTCCGCCGGAACTGCGTCCGCTGGTGCCGCTGGACGGCGGCCGCTTCGCGACGTCGGACCTCAACGACCTCTATCGCCGCGTCATCAACCGCAACAACCGCCTGAAGCGCCTGATCGAGCTGCGCGCGCCGGACATTATCGTCCGCAACGAAAAGCGCATGCTCCAGGAAGCCGTGGACGCCCTGTTCGACAACGGCCGCCGCGGCCGCGTCATCACCGGCGCCAACAAGCGTCCGCTGAAGTCGCTGTCCGACATGCTCAAGGGCAAGCAGGGCCGCTTCCGTCAGAACCTTCTCGGTAAGCGCGTCGACTATTCGGGCCGTTCGGTCATCGTGACCGGTCCGGAGCTGAAGCTGCACCAGTGCGGCCTGCCGAAGAAGATGGCGCTCGAGCTGTTCAAGCCGTTCATCTACGCCCGTCTTGACGCCAAGGGTCTTTCCATGACCCTGAAGCAGGCCAAGAAGTGGGTCGAGAAGGAGCGCAAGGAAGTCTGGGACATCCTCGACGAAGTGATTCGCGAGCACCCGGTCATGCTGAACCGCGCGCCGACGCTCCACCGTCTGGGCATCCAGGCGTTCGAGCCGGTGCTGATCGAAGGCAAGGCGATCCAGCTGCACCCGCTCGTCTGCTCGGCCTTCAACGCCGACTTCGACGGTGACCAGATGGCCGTCCACGTGCCGCTTTCGCTGGAAGCCCAGCTGGAAGCGCGCGTGCTGATGATGTCCACCAACAACATCCTGTCGCCGGCGAACGGCAAGCCGATCATCGTTCCTTCGCAGGACATGGTACTCGGCCTGTACTACCTGTCGATGGACCGTACCGGCGAGCCGGGCGAAGGCATGAAGTTCGCGGACATGGCCGAAGTGCACCAGGCGCTTCACGTCGGTGCCGTGACGCTGCACTCGAAGATCGAGGCCCGCGTGCCGCAGACCGACGAGAACGGCGAGCAGTACATGAAGCGCTTCGAGACCACTCCGGGCCGCATGCTGCTGGGCGAATGCCTGCCGAAGTCGCACACCGTGCCCTTCGACGTCGTCAACCGCCTTCTCACCAAGAAGGAAATCGGTGACGTCATCGATCAGGTCTACCGTCACACCGGCCAGAAGGACACGGTGCTGTTCGCCGACGCGATCATGTCGCTCGGCTTCCGCAACGCGTTCAAGGCCGGCATCTCCTTCGGCAAGGATGACATGATCATCCCGGAATCGAAGGAAGCCCTGGTGAACGAGACCAAGGAACTGGTTGCCGACTACGAGCAGCAGTACCAGGACGGCCTCATCACCCAGCAGGAAAAGTACAACAAGGTGATCGACGCCTGGAGCCGTTGCGGCGACCAGGTGGCGAACGCCATGATGGAAGACCTGAAGGCGCAGCCGGTCGATCCCGAGACGGGCCGCATGGCCCAGATCAACTCGATCTACATGATGAGCCACTCCGGTGCGCGTGGTAGCCCGGCGCAGATGAAGCAGCTCGGCGGTATGCGCGGCCTCATGGCCAAGCCGTCGGGCGAGATCATCGAAACGCCGATCATCTCGAACTTCAAGGAAGGTCTGACCGTTCTTGAATACTTCAACTCGACCCACGGCGCCCGTAAGGGCCTGGCGGATACGGCGCTCAAGACGGCGAACTCGGGTTACCTGACCCGCCGTCTGGTCGACGTGTCGCAGGACTGCGTCGTCGTGATCGAGGATTGCGGTACCGAGCGCGCGCTGGAAATGCGTTCGATCATTCAGGGCGGTTCCACCATCGCCTCGCTTGCCGAACGTATCCTGGGCCGTACCCTGGCCGAGGACATCGTCGACAAGGAAGGCACCGTCATTGCCGCCAAGGGCCAGCTCCTCGACGAAGCCGCCGTGGCTGCGATCGAGGCGACCGGCCTGCAGGCTGCCCGCATCCGTTCGCCGCTGGTCTGCGAAGCCCAGTCGGGCGTTTGCGGCAAATGCTACGGTCGTGACCTCGCACGCGGTACGCCGGTCAACATCGGTGAAGCGGTCGGCGTCATCGCCGCACAGTCGATCGGTGAACCGGGTACGCAGCTTACCATGCGTACCTTCCACATCGGCGGCGCCGCCCAGCTGAACGAAACCAGCCACCTGGAAGCGATCAGCGACGGTACCGTGGAATATCGCGACATCCCGACGATCGTCGACAAGCGCGGCCGTCGTCTGTCGCTGGCTCGCAATGGCGAGATCGTGGTGCTCGATACCGAAGGCCGCGAGCGCGCCATGCACCGCGTTCCTTATGGTACCGTGCTGCTGCACACCAGCGGCGCCACCATCAAGGAAGGCGAACGCCTGGCCGAGTGGGATCCGTTCTCGCTCCCGATCATCACCGAAACCTCGGGTACGGTGAAGTATCAGGACCTGATCGACACCCGCACGCTGACCGAGCAGGTCGACGATGCCACCGGCATGACCAGCCGCGTCGTCACCGAGGATCGTTCCTCGCGCAGCGCCAAGAAGAAGGAAGACCTGCGTCCGCGCATCACCCTTCTCGACGACGCTTCGGGCGAGGCCGCGCGCTACATGATGGCGCCGGGCACGACCCTCTCGGTGGAAGACGGCCAGACCGTCGAGGCCGGCGACATCATCGCCCGTGCCTCGCGCGAAGCCGCCAAGACCCGCGACATCACCGGCGGTCTGCCGCGCGTTGCCGAGCTGTTCGAGGCCCGCAAGCCGAAGGACAACTCGATCATCGCCAAGGTCTCCGGCCGCATCGAGTTCGTTCGCGACTACAAGGCCAAGCGCAAGATCGCGATCATCCCGGAAGAGGGTGATCCGGTTGAGTACCTGATCCCGAAGAGCCGCGTGATCGACGTGCAGGAAGGCGACTTCGTCAAGAAGGGCGACAACCTGATCTCGGGCTCGCCCGATCCGCACGACATTCTGGAAGTCCTCGGCGTCGAGGCTCTTGCGGAATACCTCGTCGCGGAAATCCAGGAAGTCTACCGCTTGCAGGGCGTGAAGATCAACGACAAGCACATCGAGACGATCGTTCGTCAGATGCTGCAGAAGGTCGAGATCACGGCCGGTGGCGACACCACCCTGCTGCCGGGCGAACAGGTCGACTACGAGGAAATGTTCGAGATCAACAGCAAGCTTCCCGAGGGCAAGCAGCCCGCGGAAGGCAAGCCGGTGCTTCTCGGCATCACCAAGGCGTCGCTCCAGACCCGCTCGTTCATCTCGGCGGCGTCGTTCCAGGAGACCACCCGCGTGCTCACGCAGGCGGCTGTCGAGGGCAAGAAGGACTCGCTCATCGGCCTCAAGGAAAACGTCATCGTCGGCCGCCTCATCCCGGCGGGTACCGGCGCCGGCATGAACCGCGTCCGCGTGGCGGCCACCAGCCGCGACGCTGCCCTGCGCGCATCCTACCGCCGCCTGCAGGAATCTCTGATCGCCGCCAACACGGCGGAAGAAGAGCATGCAGCCGAACTGGCCCAGGGCCCGGAAGCCGCGATCGGCAACGATCCGCTCGCTTCGGTCGAGGGTGAAACCCATGGTCTGGACGCCGATGCCGGCGATTACCTGATCAAGGGCGACGAGCAGGCCGAAGGCCAGCCCGAGGACGGCGACGAGGCGTAAGCCTCTCCCTCCCGCCTGACAGGCACACGAAAGGCCCCGCCGGAGCGATCCGGCGGGGCCTTTTGCTTTGCGCTTCGATCGGCGGCTTACGATGCTCGACCGGCGACATGGCCTGCCGCGCTTGCTGCGGGCATAGAAGCGCCACCTTCCGTTCTCCCGCAAGGCTGATTTAGATGGGCAACCCCGAGTCCAAGTTCGTCCCGGCCGCGATGGCTTCCGTCATCGCCATGGCCGTGTTCGCAGTCTGGTCCAGCCTTGCGGGGCTCGGCGGGGTCGCCTGAAGGTTGAAGTGGAAAGCAGGGGAGCATAGCCCCCCCTGCACCCCAATACTGTCGAGTTAACGCGGACCAACAGCCTCGTTCGCCCATGGCTGCGTCGGGAGACTTATTGGCTGCGCCGCAAGGGGCGCGGGACGAATAGCAGCGCGCTACGTCGACATTCCGGGGTCTGGGGCGATGGCCCCAGGATCATCCCTTTATCTTCCACCCCGATAACCGTGATGAAATCCGGTACCCACCAGCGTCGCGATCAGGCCGACCAGCAGAGCGTCCCAGGTCATCAACCCCCATACCACCGTCGCAGGCTTCCCCAGGGCGACGACATGGTTCCCGTGATGAAGCGGCTGCAACAAGGCGAAGACCGGTCCGGTAAAGAGCGCCATTCGCAGAGCCTGCCCCCAGCCGTTGCGGTAGGCATCCTTCAGGTCGCTGGTGCGGTCGCCCAGCAACCCGCCGATCATCAGCACCATGCCCGGCAAGCTCACCAGGAAGAGCACCGCCGAAAGCGCGAACTGCCCTGCCGGCGGCAGGCGAAGGTCGAAAAGACCGGGAATCGAGCACAGGACCTGAACGAGGAGCCCCAGCAACACCTGTTTCCGGCCAATTCCGGCGAGGCTCCAGAACCGGGCGTCGTCCGAGCGATTGGCCCAGAATCGGGCCGCCATCAGGATCGAGAGCACGAAGCCCGCCATCTTGATCGATCCCGCCGACTGGCGCGCCGCATCGGAAGCGAGCGCCGTGAAGGCATCGTGGCTTGCGAACATACCCAGCCGTATCTCGACGACGTGCTGCGCGAACTCCGGCAGCACCGCGATCGCGGGAATGATCGGCGCCAGCTTCCACAGCAATGCGCCGTCGCGCAGCGAGGCGAGGAACCCCCTCGCCTCTTCCCCCAGCCGCTGCGTCAGTCGCCTGCCTCGGCTCATTCGGCCGCTTGGGCCTGCGCCTCGTTCGCGGCTTCGATCTCGGCGGCCTTGGCCTCTACCAGCTTGACGATGTGGTCCAGCATGTCTTCGGACTGGACGACATGGTCGGTCACGCCTGACAGGTAGACCATGTGCTTGCCATTGCCGCCACCGGTCAGGCCGATATCGGTCTCGCGCGCCTCGCCGGGGCCGTTCACGACGCAGCCGAGCACGGAGAGCGAAAGCGGGGTCTTGATGTGCTGGAGGCGGTCTTCCAGCGCCTCTACCGTGCGGATCACGTCGAAGCCCTGGCGGGCGCAGGACGGGCAGGAAACGACGCGCACGCCGCGCGTGCGCAGACCCAGCGCCTTCAGCATCTCGAAGCCGACGCGCACTTCCTCTTCCGGCTCGGCCGAGAGGGAGACGCGCAGGGTGTCGCCGATGCCGGACCAGAGCAGCATGCCCATGCCGATCGAGGACTTCACGGTGCCCCCGATCAGTCCGCCAGCCTCAGTGATGCCGAGGTGCAGCGGGCAGTCCACCGCATCCGCCAGGCCCTGGTAGGCTGCGACGGCCAGGAACACGTCGCTGGCCTTCACGGCCACCTTGTATTCGTGGAAGTCATGGTCCTGAAGCAGCTTGATGTGATCCAGCGCCGATTCGACCAGCGCTTCGGGGCAGGGCTCGCCGTACTTTTCCAGCAGGTCCTTTTCGAGGCTGCCGGCATTGACGCCGATGCGGATCGCGCAGCCATTGGCCTTGGCGGCGCGCACGACTTCGGCCACGCGGTCGTGGGATCCGATGTTGCCCGGATTGATGCGCAGGCAGGCGGCGCCGGCATCGGCAGCTTCGAGCGCGCGCTTGTAGTGGAAATGGATGTCGGCGATCAGCGGCACGCGGGCGGCGCGCACGATCTCCTTCATCGCCGCCGTGCTCTCCACATCCGGGCAGGACACGCGGATAAGGTCCGCCCCGGCATCCTCGCAGCGGCGGATCTGGTCGATCGTCGCCCCGGCATCGGAGGTCAGGGTATTGGTCATGGTCTGCACCGTGATCGGGGCATCGCCGCCGACGGGAACATTGCCGACCATGATCTGGCGGCTCTTGCGGCGCTCGATGTCGCGCCAGGGACGTATGGAAGACATGGCGCCCCCTATAGGCCCTTGCGGTGACGGTTTGAAGCACGATTGCGCAGGGGCGGCATCAGCCTTTCGGCTTTCGACGAAAGTACAGGAGCGATCGGGCCGGTATTGCCGAGCGACGCACTGTGCGGATGTCCGTGGGGCACGGCGTACTTACCCGGCCCTGGCCCGCGGTCCATCACCCCAGACTCGTCATCCTGAACTCGTTTCAGGATCCATCTTGCCGAACAGGCCGCCGTTGATGGTCAGGAATGGATCCTGAAACGAGTTCAGGATGACGTGGGTTTGTTCGGGCTAGCGTTGGTTGCTCCAAGTGAGGCCGGTTGTTCCAGAAGGCGTCGGTTTCCCTTCACAACATCCGTGCGTAGAGGAACTCGTCGTCGCGCTGCTCGCCGACCATGAAGTGGATGTCCGCGATCTTGCCGAAGCCGTAGCGGGCGTAGAAATTCTGCGCGCCATCGTTGCCGCTCCAGACCGAAAGCTGCACTTCGTCGGCGCCGTGATCGCGCGCGATCTCCAGTGCCCGGTCCATCAGTGCCGAGCCGATCCCGCGTCCCGTCGTATCCGGATCGGTATAGAGTTGCTTGAGTTCTATCACGCGCCGTCCCTGCGCATGTTCCGGCCAGCCGCAGGCCATCACGAGCTTGCAGAAGCCGAGCAGCCTGCCCTCCGCTTCCGCCACCACCACGCGCATGGCGGGATCGGCAATTTCCTTGGCCGTCTTTGCCGCGCTGTGCGATTCGTTCAGGAAGTTGTCGAGATCCTCGGGCGTATACATGTCCCCGAACTTCGCGACGAAGCTGCGCGCACCGAGATCGGCCAGGGCGGCCGCATCGGCAGGGACGGCCATCCGCAGTTCCATCATAGCGCCCTCGTCATGCACAGGGAAAAGGGATCGGGCTCATAGCTGCCGAAAGGCGGACATTCCTCGAAGCCATGGGCGCGGTAGAGGCCATGGGCGGCGTGGAACGGTTCGGGTCGGCCGGTTTCCAGGCTTACGCGCAGATAGCCGCGCACCCGCGCCTCCTCCATCAGGCGCAACAGGATCGCCTTGCCCACGCCCTTTCTCCGATAGTCGTTCGCCGCGCGCATGGACTTGAGTTCGCCGTGCCCGTCGTCGAGGTGCTTGATGGCGCCGCAACCGGCCAGCCGCCCGCCCTTCGAGCCAGACAAGGCCGCGCCAGACAAATCCCAGGCCGAAAAAAAGGTCACGTCCGGCTGGCGCAGGCGCTCGGCCGGCATGGCGTGGACGCTTTCGGGCGGAGACCAGCGGTGCATCTCGTCGAGATGGAACTGAAGCAGGTCGAGCACCCGCCGGTCGGTCAGGTCATCCGCGACAATGGCAAGCTGGAGAGTCATTCAGGCGTTCCCGAAAACTTGTCGGCCTTGCGGCGGCCCATGCGCATGCCCGCTTCCAGACGGGCGCGCAACTGCGTGTAGTAGGCCTCCAGGAAAGCCCGCTCATCGTTCCAGCCGTCGCTGCGGCCGATCTTATGCGCGATGGTCTGGTAGACGCTCTCCAGCGATTCCGAGCGATCGTCACGCAGCACGCGTTCCAGCGCCTGCAATTCGTATTCGCCGTAGACCGCCAGCTCTGCCTCCTCGAAGCGGTAGCCCTGGCGACCAGCGGGCGCGGGCCGCGCTGCATCGACCTCTACCGGGGCCTGCCGCTCCACCGACATCGCCGCCTCCAGCTTCTGCCGAGGCCGCTCCAGCACCCAGGTTCCGGCGATCATGTCCCCGGCACGCAAGGCATCGCGATTGAACAGCGGCATCAGCAGGAAGATCGCCAGCCATCCGCTGGCGGCCAGCCAGCCCATTCCGCTTTCCGCGCCAGCCTGGAGGATGAAGACGACCGGCAGGAACAGCTCGATATCGCGCAGCAGGTTGCGGGCGATGACCATTTCCGCCGTCAGCCGCCCGCCATCGCGCGCGGCGATGCGAATGCCGGCAACCCGCTTGCCCGGCGTCGCCCCCCTCGGGCCCAGCTCGAAGAACAGGAAATAGGCATTGCGGAACAGGAACATCGCGATGACCCAGACGATCACCAGGAACTGCAAGGCATGGCCGAGCGCGTTCTTCTGTTCGAGATTGCGGTCGATCCCGGTCACCCCACCCGCGATTTCGATGAGGCCCCAGGTGGTCAGCCCCATCAGCGTGAGGATCACCACGAAATCGAGCAGCAGCGCCCCAAGCCGCGATCCCCGGCTGGCGACGGTGACGGGCACAGAAATCCCCTCCGGCGTCACCAGCACACGATCGCGCGCGGTCCGGCGATAGCGGGTGGGCACCACGCTCATGCCGCGCGCACTTTCCCGCGATTGCCCTTGAAGGCGAAGAAATAAGCGCACCACAACGCCAGCATGAACCCGCCGATGGCGAAGCGGCCGAAGGTCTGGTCCACCAGCTGCCGGGCGAAGCCTTCCAGCAGCGCGGCGATGATCAGCATCAACACGACCCCGGTCATGACCAGCGCCGCCCGCCGCCCCGCCTCGGCCGTGGCCTGAAGCACCGGCCGGTTACCGGGAAAGGCCAGCGAGCGGCCGATGTGCAGCCCCGCTGCGCCTGCCAGCAGGATGGCGAACAGCTCGGTCGTGCCATGGACCGCCAGCCAGCCCGCGAAATCCACCAGCAGCCCGGCGCCATGGTAGAGCCAGAGCATCGCGCCCAGCATCGCCATGTTGTGGACCAGCAGCAGCAGCGAAGGGATGCCGAATGCGAAGCCCAGCGCGAAGGCAAGGATGGAAACCTGCGAATTGTTGCTGAAGAGCTGGGTGGCGAACAGGCTCATGCCGTTCTCTCCGCTCGCCCCGAACAGCGTCCGCCGCAAGGCTTCCGGCGTGGCGCCCGGAACGCGCCCGCCCGCCATGTCGCCGCCCACGAGCACCTGATACCAGTTCACGTCGTGCGCCACGAGAAGCCAGCCGACGGCAGTGCCCGCCACCATGACCGCCAGCGCCACCAGGATGTCCAGCCAGATCGTGCGAACCGCCGCGCTCCAGCCGCCGCCCAGGAAGCCCCGCAGCCAGTCCCAGAGCGAACTGCGCGGCCCGTAGACCACGAACCAGGCCCGTTGGACCAGCGCTTCCAGATAGGCCAGCGTCGCCGCGTCGAGCGAGGTTTCGCGCGCGATGGAGAGGCTGGAGGCCACGGTACGGTATAGCCCCGGCAGGGCCAGCAGGTCTTCGTCGGAAAGGCGGCGCAGGCGGCCTTTTTCCATGCGCGTGACGATCGCCTCCAGCCGCTGCCAATCGGCCTGGCGCTCCAGGCGGAAGCGATCGGAGCGCAAGGCGGCGCTTTCGATTGCGGCGACCGATTCGGGAAGCCCGGATCTGGAGAATAGCCTGGAGACGTTCATCCGATCGCTCCCGATCGCTTGATGGCAAGATAGGCGTCGATCAGGCGGGTGCCGATCGTCTGATAAGGCGCCTCCACCACATCGACGCCAAGCTGTTGCAGTTTCCGCGTCACCAGTGCCCGCTGGCGCAGGAGCGTATCGGCCGAAACCGCCATGGACAACGTCTCCAGGTCTTCCGGCGCGGCACCGGAAATCGCCTCAAGCTCGTCGTCGGCCATGGTCACGAACAGGACGACATGACGCGAGACGAGGCGGCCGATCGATTCGATCATGAGCTGGGCGCTGGTGGGATCGGTAAAGTCTGAAAAGACAACGATCAGCGAGCGGCGCTGGAGCCGCGCCGCCAGGGTTGCCAGCGCCAGCGTGAAGTTGGGTTCCTCAGAGCGATATTCCAGGCCTGCCGCGGCGCGTTGCAGTCGGAAGAAATCGCGGGAGGCGGTAACAAAGGGCGTCGCCACTTCGGGCCGCGCGGCAAAGCCGAACAGCGACACCCGGTCGCCCCCCTTGAGCGCAACATAGCCCGTCGCCAATGCCGCCGAAACCGCGCGGTCCAGCCGGGGCACCCCCTGGATCGGTTCGCACATCGTCTGCCCGCAATCGAAGGCGAAGACGATCTGGTTGTTGCGCTCCGTCTCGTATTCCTTGGCATAGAGGTGGACGTGGCGCGCCGAGCTTTTCCAGTCGATCCGGCGGCGGTCCATGCCGGGCTCGTACTCGGCCAGCGATTCGAACTGGGTGCCCTCCCCCCGGATGCGCCGCGCGATCAGGCCGTACTGGGCGTCCTTCAGGAAGGTCTGCAAGGCGGGCGAGCGCACGGCGGCGATGTTCGGCCAGATTCGCACCTCCCTGCCGAGATCGCCGCGAAACTGTCGCGCGCCGAGGCCGAGAGGCCCGGTCCAGCGCAACCACGTCCCGGAAATCCGCGCAGTGCCGCGCCGGGAGGCCTGTAGCGACAGGACGCCGCGCCACCCCTGCTCCCCGCGCGTCAGCGGCAGACCGGCCTGCCCGCCCGGCGCGAGGCGCGGATCGCATTCCAGCACGAGTTCCACATGGGAGGCGCGCGTGCCGGACAAATCGATCGTGGCCACGGCCTCGAACGGCGCCCCTACCTCCACGTCGGCAGGCACCGCCACACGCAGATCGCCCAGGCGCCCGGCCAGCAAGGCATCGACGACGATGAGCCCCAGCACGATCAGCCCCAGGATCGGAGCCACCACCCAGGCTTCGGGCCGGGTCGCGCCGATCACCAGCGCCACCGGGGCCGCGACGGCCAGCACCCCGGCCGCGCGCGCGGTGGGCACGATGGGAGCGGAACGCAGGCTCATCGGGTCATTCTCATCGAATCATTCTCAACGGATCAGGCCCGTCCGATCAACGCGGCGCCTCGGTCTGCTCGACAAGCTGGGCGACCAGGGCCTCCACCTGCTTCCCCTCGATCTCGGCAGCAGGGCTGAGCAGCAGGCGATGGCGCAGGACCGAACCGGCCAGCGCCTTCACGTCGTCCGGCACCACATAGTCGCGGCCGTCCAGAGCGGCGCGGGCACGGGCGGCACCCGCCAGCAGCACTGCCGCGCGCGGGCTGGCGCCGCTGGCAAGGTCCGGGCTTTCGCGCGTGGCGCGCACCAGGCGCACGATATAGTCGGTCACGCTCTCGGCCAGGGTCACTTGCGAAACCGCGCGCGAAGCCGCCTCGATCACGCCATGGTTCGCCACCGTCTCCACCCCGCACATGGCAGGGGTGGGAGCGCCCCGATTCTCGCCGAAGCGGGTGACGATGCGCAGTTCCTCCTCGAAACTGGGATAATCGACGCCAACCTTGAACAGGAAGCGGTCGAGCTGCGCTTCGGGCAAGGGATAGACCCCCTGGCTCTCGATCGGGTTCTGCGTGGCCACCACCATGAACTGTTCGGGCAGCGCATGGGCGGTGCCGTCCAGGGTGACGCGGCGTTCCTGCATGGCTTCGAGCAGGGCGGCCTGGGTCTTGGGCGGGGTGCGATTGATCTCGTCCGCCAGCAGCAGGTCGCAGAAGATCGGTCCATGCGTCAGCGTGAACTGGCTGGTCTGGAAGTTGAACAGGTTGGAACCCAGGATATCGCCCGGCATCAGGTCCGGCGTGAACTGGATGCGGCCGAAGTCCAGCCCCAGCGTGGCCGCGAAGCACTGCGCCAGGAACGTCTTGGCGGTTCCCGGCGGACCTTCCAGCAGGACATGCCCGCGCGCCAGCAGCGCGATCAGCAGATGCTCCACCGTCTCGCCCTGGCCTACCACGGCCTTGGCGATCTGTTCGCGGATGCTCCCCGCCAACGCGGCGACCCCGGAGAGATCGACTGCGAATTCGGGAGATACGGCATCGGTCATCGGGTCAGCATCCTTTCGAGCGCGTGCAGATCGCGCGCGGCCTTGACGAGATCGTGCGGCTTGCGCGCATGTTTGAGGCGTGCGGCAATCGCTGAAAATGGTTCGACATCGCCCTTGCGCGAAACCAGCGCGCGGTCGATCGCGGCGTCCGCCTGCTCGGGGGGCAGGCTGCGCGGCAGGGCCAGGGCATGGACCAGCCTGTCGCGCGTGCGGTCGGCATAGGGTCCGCCGATCAGGTGCAGGCGGCCCGAGCGGCGCACCAGCCCGGCGGAATTGGCGACGAGCGCGCGCTTGCCGAAGGCGATGGCCCGCTCGGCTGCGAGCGGCGGCCCGAAGCGCAGGAATGCGCGCCAGCCCAGCACCAGCCCCGCAAGCAGCAGACACAGGGTCGCCGCCAGGAATGGCGGCGTGAAGGCCAGGGTCAGCAGGTTCTGCGCGCGACCGAAGCCGTTGAAGGTGAGATCGAATGTGATCGGGCTGCCGGGTTCCACTTCGGCGGCATCGACGATGGCATCCAGAAGCGCTGCGGTACGGCGGTCGGCCATGCCCCAGTTATCTACCAGGTCGGGCTCGAAGATCACGACCAGCGGGTAGAGATCCTCGTCATCCACCTCGCTGCGCATCCGGCCGGGGGACTCCTGCCCCAATCGGGCATAGCTGCCGCCATCGTCGATGAAGCCCGCGAGCAAGCGTCCGTCCTGCTCCCACACCAGCGGCATCAGCCTTTCGCCCTTACCGGATTGCAGATGCTTGCGGCTGGGCAGCGTGCCGCCCCGTCCAAAGCCGAGCCAGCGAGCCGGTTGTCCGTTGGCATCGACCTGCCCTTGCACGACCGTGACGTCGTCAAGAAAACCGCGCCATTCGACCGGACGCACCCCTGCCACATTGACCCAGCCCGGCTCGGCGTCCTTCTGCTGGCGATTGGTCGGGAAGGCCGCCCATTTCGGCAGGATCACCAGCGTCGGCCCGAGATAGCGATGCCCGGCAACGATCTTCTCGATATCCTTCCCGTCCGCGCCGGCCGGAGGAGTCAGTATCAGTAGCCCCTCCTTTTCCAGTTGCCCGCCGTTGCGTGCGCGAATCACCGGATGGCCGCGCCGTTCCAGGTAGCGCGTCATCGCCGCATAGCCGTTGAGTCCGCGCCCGTCGGCATGGGCCTGGCCGTCGTTGGTCGAGCCGAAGCCGGTGCCCGTCCCGATCATCCACAGCAGCGCCAGGAACAGCGCCGAACCGATCAGGACCAGCGCCAGCACCGCCCAGCGCGAGAAAGGATTGGCGCCGACCGGTATTCCGCTGTCAACGGTAGAAGAGGCGGCTGAAGGGCTGACCGTACCGCTCATGCGCGCAGCTCTATCCGGGCGAAGCGGGCATAGGCCTCGCGCGCATCAGCCCAATCGCCCGAGCCCAGATCGCGCAAGGCGAAGCGGCTGCGCTCCACGCGGGTCGCGATCGTGGCGAAGGCCTCGCGGCCGCTGTCGGGAAGCGTCGGGAGCGCGGAAATCTCGCGCGCGGTGCTGGCCGGGTGGAGCCAGTCCGGCCGCGCCTGGCGGATCTGGCTGACGCTGCGCCGCAAAAGCAGATGCGTCGCCTCGGCGTACCGGCCTTCCGCCGCCAGGCGATCCGCATCCTCCAGCAGGGCAAGCGCTTCTTCCGCTGCCGGTACCCAGGCCTCGGGCACGGCCTCTCCGCTCCGCCGACGCCAGGCCTCGATTGCCGGCCCGAGAATTCGCCAGAGCACGAAAAGCGCCAGAAGAACCGCCAGCGCGATCAATATGTTCGAAAACAGTGGCCAAGACATGCCCAGCAGCCTGCCGATCGGTGCGAAGATCGCTTCCAGCAGGCGGCCGAGCGCCTGGAGCCATTCCGGAACCTGCGCCGGTTCCGGAGGCTTGGCGGGCGCCAGCGGCGCGTACTGGATATCGGCCGCGCCCCGCACGGCTTCCCAATCGCTTGCAGCGTCGCGGGACGCAGTCGCACTCGCCATCTGTGCCCCAACAGCCATACCGGGCGATGATTGGCATGCGGGCCTCAGCGGCGCAACCCGTTGTGGGAAATAGAAGACTTCCCCCCGCCCGCATGGGCTGAATGTCGATCCGCCCTTAGCCTCGGCTGCGCGCCTGGGCGTAAGTGCCCAGCGGACGCACGTACTTGCAATGGAAGGCAAGTTCCTGAAGCGCCAGGTCGATGCGCGGCTCGCCGGGGGCGCCCTCGATATCGGCATAGAAAGTCGTCGCGGCGAAGCTGGCGCCGATCTGGTAGCTTTCCAGCTTGGTCATGTTGACGCCGTTGGTGGCGAATCCGCCCAGCGCCTTGTAGAGCGCGGCCGGGATGTTCTTCACCTCGAAGATGAAGGTGGTCATCGCCTTTTCGCCCCGCAGCGCGAAAGGATCGAGCGGCTCGCGCGCGAGGACCACGAAACGGGTGGTGTTGTCCGCCGCATCCTCGACGTTTTCCTCGACGATCTTCAGGCCGTAAAGCTCGGCGGCAAGCTTCGGCGCGATCGCGCAGGCCTCGGGATCGTTCTGCTCGCGCACGAAGGCGGCAGCGCCGGCGGTATCGGCATAGGCCATCGGCACGATGCCCCGTTCGCGCAAGTAATGGCGCGACTGCCCCAGCGCCTGCGGGTGGCTGTAGGCGCCCGAGAACGGCCCCGTCGTCCCATCTTCCCGGGGGAGCGCCATCAGCGCATGCTCGATGCCCATGAAATGCTCGCCGACGATCGACAGCCCGCTTTCCGGCAGCAGGAAATGAATGTCGGCCACGCGGCCATGCTGGGAATTCTCGATCGGGATGATCGCCCGGTCGGCCCGCCCTTCCTTCACCGCGTCCAAGGCGTCCTCGAACGAAAAGCACGGCAGCGGCAGGCACTGCGAATCGTATTCGAGCGCCGCGCGATGCGAATTGCAGCCGGGCGCGCCCTGAAACGCCGCCGCGCGCGCGGGATCGGCCGCAGCGGCTTCGGTCATGCGGGCGACAAGGTCGAGAGCGGGTTCGGGATAGGAATGCATAGCGCCCGCGCGATTAAGCCGCAAAGGCGATCTCCGCAATGGCTCTTGCGCTAACCTGCTGGCAACTCTAGAGCCTGAGGCCAAAGAGGATGATAAAAACTCCATCCGTGGGGCACTCCACTTGTGGGGCACTAGGGCTAAGGGGCAAGGGCAAACAAGAAATGGATGATCGTTTCAACACCATTGCCGGCTGGGCTCTGCTTGCCGGTATCGTCGGTCTCGGCCTGACTACCGTCAGCTCCCATTACTTTCGCGCAGACAAGCCGCACCGCCCCGAAACGATGGGGTACGCCATCGAGGGCGTGGAACAGGAAAGCGAAGGCGGAGCCGAAGCGCCGATCGCCACGCTTCTCGCCAGCGCCGATCCGGCCAAGGGCCAGGCCACTTTCGCCAAGTGCGCCTCGTGCCACACGATCAACCAGGGCGGCGCCAACGGCATCGGTCCGAACCTTCACGGCGTCGTCGGTGAAAGCATCGGCCAGGGCGTGGGCGGCTTCGCCTTCTCCGATGCGCTCAAGAAGGTCGGCGGCAAGTGGGACTTCGACCAGCTGAACGAATGGCTGAAGAATCCCAAGGCCTTTGCGCCCGGCACCAAGATGACGTTTGCCGGCCTGCCCAAGGGTGAAGACCGCGCCAACATTATCGCCTACCTCAACGCCCAGGGATCCAACCTGCCGCTCCCGGCGGCACCTGCGGCGGCCGAAGCTCCGGCGGCAGCGCCCGCTGCCGATGCTTCCGCCGCGCCTGCGGATGGAGCTGACAAGGCGGCAGCGCCTGCCGCCGAAGCGGGCGCCCCCGCCGCCCCCTAAGCGCCAACCGGCGCAGCTGGTTGTTGGGCTCGTTTCCGGCTCAGGCCGGCTGAAGACGGTCCGCAGGCCTCACCGAGTGCCTCGCGGACCGTTCTTTCATTCGACCCCTAGTTTCATTCTTACTGAGCGTTTTCCGGCCCCTTGAAGCCCTTGGCGATGACGTACCACTCCGAAGAGCCCTTGCGGCTGGCTGGCGGCTTGGCGTGCTTCACGCTGGTGAAGCGGCGCTTGAGGATGTTCAGCAGTTCGGTGTCCGTGCCGCCCGCGAAGACCTTGGCCACGAACGTGCCGCCCGGCGCGAGATACTGGATGGCGAAGTCCGCCGCCGTCTCGACAAGGCCCATCGTGCGCAAGTGGTCGGTCTGCTTGTGGCCCACGGTGTTGGCCGCCATGTCCGAAAGCACCAGGTCCGGGGCACCCTCCAGCGCGCCTTCCAGCGCGGCCGGAGCCTCGTCCGCCATGAAATCCATTTCGAAGATGGTCACGCCCTCGATCGGGTCTGTCGGCAGGAGATCGATCCCCACGACTTTGGCCTTGGGGCATTTCTGCCGCAGCACCTGGCTCCATCCACCCGGCGCGATGCCAAGGTCGACCGCGCGGGTCACGCCCTTGAACAAGTCGAACTTCTCGTCCAGCTCGATCAGCTTGTAGGCCGCGCGGCTACGATAGCCGTCGGCCTTGGCCAGCTTGACGTACGGATCGTTGAGCTGGCGGGTCAGCCAGCGCGCCGAACTGACGGTGCGCTTCTTGGCGGTGCGAAGCCGCTCGTGGGGATCGCGTCCGGAACGGCTCATGGCCGGTTCTCCAAATGTTGGGGGCTCCCGGCCATGGCCAGGTTCTTG
Organism: Novosphingobium sp. ZW T3_23; assembly: GCF_044987305.1. Classification (NCBI taxonomy): domain Bacteria; kingdom Pseudomonadati; phylum Pseudomonadota; class Alphaproteobacteria; order Sphingomonadales; family Sphingomonadaceae; genus Novosphingobium; species Novosphingobium sp. ZW T3_23. Next base: position 15,340 of record NZ_JBJDRF010000008.1, on the reverse strand, counting down.
TTGCTTGAATGCGAGGCGATGAGACTGCGCAGGATGCCTTCGCGAATGCCGCGATCGGCCACGCCGAGCCGGGCCGCGGGCCACAGGTCCAGGATCGATTCCAGGATCGCGCAACCGGCGACGACCAGATCCGCCCGCTCGCGCCCGATGCAGTTCACTTCGCGGCGGTCCTCGATCGACATCGACGAAAGCCGCGAGCTGATGGCCCGCATCGATTCGGCGGGCACGATCAACCCGTCCACCATGCGGCGGTCGTATTGCGGCAGTTCGAGGTGGAGGCTGGCCAGCGTCGTCACCGTGCCGCTGGTGCCCAGCAGGCGCAGCGGCCCCGTTTGCGAGGCGCTCTCGCGCGCCGGACCGACGCGCTTCGCAAAGGCGGAAAAGCTTTCGGACACCAGTCCGTGCATGTGGCGGTAGCGTGCGAGCCGCTCCTCCAGGGTGGCGCCCTCCGGCCCGCAGCTTTCGGTGAGCGAAACCACGCCCCAGGGCACGGATTGCCAGTCGAGGATGCGCGGCACCGTGCCGGTGCTCTCGATCAGGACCAACTCGGTGGAGCCGCCGCCGATGTCGAAGATCATCGCCGGGCCGAACCCCTCCTCCAGCAGGACATGGCAGCCCAGCACCGCCAGCCGCGCTTCCTCGCGCGCGCTGATGATGTCGAGCGCGATGCCGGTTTCCTCGCGCACGCGCTCGATGAATTCCGGCCCGTTCTCGGCCCGGCGGCAGGCTTCGGTAGCCACGGAGCGGGCGAGGTAGACATTGCGGCGCATCAGCTTGTCGGCACAGACCCGCAAGGCGGCCAAGGTGCGGTCCATCGCCGCGTCGGACAGGCGGCCGGACTGGGCCAGCCCCTCTCCCAGCCGCACGACCCGGCTGAAGGCATCGATGACCGTGAAGTTCTCGCCCGAGGGACGTGCGATCAGCAGGCGGCAATTGTTCGTGCCGAGGTCGATCGCGGCATAGGACTGCCGGTAGGGCCGGACGATGCCGCCCTGCGAAGCGGGTGCGAAGGCGGGAGGCGCGAAAGACGGCGGAACGAAGGACGACGGGGGAAGCGATGGCGCCGAAGCCCTGGCATCCGCAACCCTGCCTTCCGCAACCCCGCCCTCACCGCCGTCGGGCTGGACGCGCGGCTTTTTCGCGGAACGTGCCGAACCCTTGCGGGCGCCGCGCCTTCGGCTGCCGGCCCGCTTCGGTTCGGAAGCGCGCGATTCCGAAGGACGGGGCGACGCCTGCGAGCCGGATGTCTTCTCTTCGCGCGGCGCTCCGCCTGCCTCGGCGGCGCTGCCCGGAGGGCGCGCCTTTGCCTTGGCCGTGCCGGGTCCGGATGAGCGTGACTTGCCCTTCCTCGCCTTGCGCCGCCTTCCCGTGCGGCCCGACACATCAGCTCTTGCTGCCGGCGGATCTTGCTCCGCCATGATAAATAATCTCGTTCGAATAAATCTTACCGCCGTGCGCGGCGGATACCTGACGCGATGCTAACGTCCCCCGGGCAAAGGGGCAACCCTGACCGCAAAAAGGGTGCTTGACGCGAATCAGAAGCCCTACTAGAGGGGCGCCTCCCGATGCCCCGTCGTCTAATGGTAAGACTACGGATTCTGATTCCGTCTATCGAGGTTCGAATCCTCGCGGGGCATCCAATTCTCCCTAAATCGCTGAAACCGTTGGCCTTGGGCTGATGTATGCCTGCGTCTCGGCAGGTTTGCCGTGACGATGTCCGGCTCGGCGAATCGCGCACCCGTCGCATCGCCCGTTCCCGCCTTTCGCGATGACCCTGCCTGCATGACCTTGCCGATCCGACCGTGCGAATCGGCTGTCCTTCCGCGCGCGGGGTCACGAAAAATGGGCGGCCTGCGAGAGGCCGCCCGAAGTCGGGGAGAAGCGGTTGGCACCGCCCGCAAGGTTCGCCCTGGCGGTGCACGACCGGCACACCTTTCATCGCATCGCCCCCGATGTCCGGCATTGATCGCGGTCAAATGCGCCGCTTAAATATCGCGCGCGGCTGCCGTCCTGTCCGGACATGGACCGTCCCCGCTTCACTCCAACGCCGATCCCTCGCGAACGCCGGCGCAAGCGGTGCCTGCATGTGACGCTGACCGACAGGGAGGGGACGCCGATCGAAGTCATGGTCCGCAACGTTTCCTCGCACGGACTGAGCGCGGCGGCGGCGGGTGTTCCGCCCGCGTGCAACGAGGTGGTCCGCGCGACCATGGACGACGGCCGCGAGCTATGGGGATTGGTGCGCTGGGTAAAGGGCAACCTGTTCGGCGTCGAGTTCGATATCCGCGCCACCTGAATCAGGCCACCTCAATCAAACCGCCGAACTGAACCGCCGCAACGAATCCTTGCGATAGGGATCGAAGCGCGCCGCGATCGAGCGGGCGTAAGGCAGGCCTTCCGGAAGGATCACCAGATCGCCCCGGTCGCTGTCGCAAAGGCCGGCATCGAAATAAGGGGACAGGAGCGGCCAGGCCTCGCACTGAAGGTCCGCCTCGATCCGCGCCCGGCCCCGGCACAGCAGCGCCTCTATCACCGCCGCGCGTCGTCGATCTTCGACGGTGCGCCGGATACCGCGATGGGCGGTCAGCCGGTCCTGCGACAGCTTCATGCGATAGCGGCCGGTGTTCTTCTCGTTCTGAACCAGCAGATCGGGAAAGCCGCTGATCGAAGACGCGCCGAGGCCCAGGAGCACCGGCGCGCTATCTTCGGTGAAGCCCTGGAAATTGCGCCGCAGCTTTCCGCTCAGCGTTGCCTGCGCCAGCGCGTCGCCGGGCTTGGCGAAGTGATCGAAGCCCACCGGAACGTACCCCGCGTCCACCAGCAGGGCATGGCCCCGCGCAGCCATGGCGAAGCGCTCTCCGGCATCCGGCAGCGCCTGCGCGTCGATCTTGCGCTGGCGCGCGATCAGGTGCGGAACGTGCGCATAGCCGAACAGCGCGATCCGGTCCGCGCCCAGCGCGACGGAGCGCGTCAGCGAATCCTCCAGATGCGCCATGGTCTGGCCGGGCAGTCCGTACATCAGGTCGAAATTGAGCGATTCGACGCCCGCCCGGCGGAGCATGCCGGTAGTTTCCTCGATCATGCGCGCCGGTTGCACGCGGCCGATCGCTTGCTGGAGTTCCGGCGCGAAAGTCTGCACGCCCAGGCTGGCGCGGGTGATGCCCACCGCTCCGATCACCGCGCCCCAGTCGGGCGCCATCGTGCGCGGGTCCAGTTCGATCGAGAGAGCCGGGTTCGTCGCGGAAAACTGGAGGGCCAGCGCATCGACCAGTCGCACGAAATCGACCGGCGATATCCCGTTCGGGCTGCCGCCGCCGAATGCGATCCGCGTGACTCCGGCGTCCTGCGGCAGGCGCTCGGCAATGAGGCCGATCTCGCGGTGCAGCGCATCGAGATAGCCGGACACCCGATCGGTGCGGTTGGCCACGCTGGTGTTGCAACCGCAGTACCAGCAGATCTTCTCGCAGAACGGGATGTGGACGTAGAGCGACACGTCGCCATTCGTCCGTTCCAGCGCCTCCACGAAAGACGCAGCGCCCACCGAATCGTCGAACTCCGCCGCCGTGGGAAAACTCGTGTAGCGGGGCACGGGGATCGCGAGGAGATCGGGATGATAGGTCCACATGCGCACGAGGATCGCGCCTGGGGCTCACCCCGTCATTGCGCTCGATCAATGCGCTAAAACACCCGGAAATTCGGCGGTTTTTGCGCGCGATCAATTCCTTGCCGGCGATGCGGGGCCAGATCGTGGCTGCTGCCGCTCAAGAGGGGGGAACCCGCATGGTGCGGCCCCGGCGGCGCAGGAAAGACCGAACATGCGCAAGATCACCCTGCTCGCGGCCACCACGCTCGTTGCGGGCGCGGCCGCCGCGATTTCCACTCCGGCCCTGGCGGGAAGCCCCGATGGCAAGTGGCAGGTCAAGGTGCTCGGCACGGCGGTGCTGCCGGACGGGAAGATCGACAAGATCAAATCGATCGACACCGATACGACGCTGGGTAGCACGCTGGCGACGCTGAACGACGTGGGCACACGGGCGAACGACAACGTCGTGCCGACCCTGGCGGTGGAGTACTTCTTCACCAAGGCCTTCTCGGTGGAGACGATTTGCTGCTTCACCCAGCACCACGTCAGCGGCACCGGAGACATCGCCGGCGCCGGGCTGGTCGATCATGTGCTGATCCTGCCCGCCACGGTGACCGCGAAAGCGCATCTCGACACCGGAACGCCGTTCAAGCCCTATGTCGGCGCCGGTCCGGCCTGGTTCTTCGTGTTCGACGAAAAGCCGGGCGACACCGCCCGTGCGCTGGGCGTGGACAAAGTGAAGATGTCGAACAAGCTGGGCTTCGCGCTTCAGGCGGGCATGGACATCGCCATCAACGACAAGGGCCTCGGCCTCTCGCTCGATGCCAAGAAGTACTGGGTGAAGCCCACCGCCTCGTTCTACCAGGACGGCGACCTGGCGCTGAAGACGCGCCACGACCTTGACCCCTGGGTGCTGAGCGCGGGCGTTTCCTATCGCTTCTGATTCGGAAAGAGGGGGGCTTCGGGCTCCCCTTTTTTCTCCTGCCTTGCCGGGAGGTGGGCGGTTCCCGGCCAGCGGTCCCGGATCGAGTCCGGGACGACAGTGGGGTTATCCGGCCTCTGCGACCAGGGCCTGGCGATCGAGGATCGTTACGTCGCGCCGCGAGGGCAGGTCGATCACGCGGTCGTTCTTGAAGCGGGTGAACTGGCGGCTTACCGTCTCGATGGTGAGGCCCAGCACATCGGCGATCTGCTGCCGCGAGAACGGCAGGGTGATGCGGCGCGGGCCGGCGTCCCCGAAATTCCACGCACAGCCCGGCGGCTGCAAGCGCTCCTCCATTTCCAGCAGGAAAGTGGCCAGCTTCTCCGAGGCCGACTTGCGGCCCAGCAGCAGCATCCAGCGGCGCGTGCGATCCAGCTCGGCCAGGGTGCGCTCCAGCAGCTTGTGCTCCAGCGCCGGATGTTCGCGCGCGAAGGCATCGAAATCGCGGCGGGAGAACACGCAAACCGTAGCCTCGGTCAATGCCGTGGCGCCGTGGCCGGTCGTGCCGCCGAAAGGCCGCCCGATGAAGTCGGACGGGTAGACGACGCCGACGATCTGCTCGCGCCCGTCCTCGGTATTGGTCGATAGCTTCAGTACGCCGTCGATCACATTGGCGACGAGGACCGAATCCTCGCCCTCCCAGATCAGCGATTCGCCGGGCTGGATCGTGCGGGTGCGCCCGATCGCGTTGAGCGCCTCCAGCTCTTTCGCATCGAGGGATGAACAGATCGCCCGGTTCCGAACGACACACAGGTCACAATTCGCCATAAGCGCCCGATAACAGCCGCTTCCCCTTGGCTCAAGGTCAGCTTACCGCCGGTTCGAGCAGGCGCATGGTTCCGGCATCCGCGTCGATCTCAACCGGCAGGCCCACCGGTACGCTGAGCTGCGCGGCGATATGGCCGATCTGCAAGCCCTGGAAGGCCGGCACGCGGAGGCCGGAAAACTGCCGGTCCAGCACTTCGTAGATCGTGAAGTTGGAGTAGCCGCCGTCTGGATTGCGGCAACCGGTGCATTGGCCGAAGACCACGCCCGCCACTTTGTCGAACACGCCCGCCAGCGCCAGCTGGGTCAGCATGCGGTCGATCCGGTACTCGGATTCGTTGGTGTCCTCGATGAACAGCACCGCCCCGGTGAAGTCGGGCAGGTAGGGCGTGCCGACCAGCGCCGTAAGCACCGAGAGATTGCCGCCGAGCAGCCGCCCCCGCGCCTTGCCGCCCCGGAACGTGCGCAAGTCCTTGCCCCGGCCTGACAGGTTCGCGCCCGCGCCTTCGGGCACTTGCCAGGTCGGTGTGGCGCCCTCTAAGGCCAGTGCCTGGAACGAGGCCCATGCCGCCGGCGGCCAGGAGGCCGAGGCGTTCGGGCCATGCACGCTGGCAACGCCGGTGCGCGCCGCGAAGGCGAGGTGCAGCGCGGTGTTGTCGCTGAAGCCGACGAACAGTTTGGGGTTCGCCGCGATCCGCTTGTAATCGAGCAGCGGCAGGATGCGCGCGCAGCCCCAGCCGCCGCGCACCGCCATGATTGCACGAACCTTGTCGTCCTCGAACATGGCCATGAGATCGTCGGCCCGCGTCCGGTCCGAACCGGCCAGATAGCCCTCCCGCTGGAGCATGTGCAGCGCGGGACGGGGCTCCAGCCCCATGGCGCGCACGGTGGCCATGATCTGCTCCAGCCCGAAACGGTCGCCCACGAAACCGGCGGGCGCCACCAGCCCCAGCACGTCGCCTTCCCGGAGGCGCGGCGGCTTGATCAGTCGCGGGACAGATGCTCGGGCCGGTGCGGAAAAGGCGGGAAGCGTCGGCAGCACGGCAGCCCCTGCAAGGCTGCCTAATCCCGCAAGAACGGCACGCCGCGTCTGTTTCTGTTTCGACATGAAGACAGGCTAGGCGAAGGCCGCACTTGCGCGCAACCGCAAGCTACTTAAATCCTTACCCCTCTCGACGCCGCGCCTCCCAGCGGCCATGGAATGCAGATGACCGAACCAGAAGACAAGAAAGTCACCAACCGCCGTTTCTACAAGGCGGAGCAGGAAGCCAACTTCGCCGACGCGCAGGAAGGCACGATCCAGACCCAGAACCCGGCCTATCGACTGGCGTTCCAGGACACCGAGTTCCTGCTGCGCGACGAACTTCGCCCGGTGCGCTTCCAGCTCGAACTGCTCAAGACCGAGATGCTGCTGGAAGAGGCCAATATCGGCTCGACCATGGTGATGTACGGCTCCGCCCGCATCCCCGCGCCCGAAAACGCCGAGGCCGCGCTGGCAGCGGCCAAGACCGACGATGAGAAGAAGGTCGCCGAGCGCCTCGTCGCCAAGTCGAAGTATTACGAGGAAGCCAAGAAGCTGGCCAAGCTCGCCAGCCAGTGCTCGGTGGTCGAGCGCGGGATGCGCCAGTTCGTGGTCTGCTCGGGCGGCGGTCCGTCGATCATGGAAGCGGCCAATCGCGGCGCTTATGAAGTGGGCGCGGAATCGCTGGGGCTCAACATCGTGCTGCCCCACGAGCAGGCGCCGAACCCCTACGTCACGCCGCGCCTCTCGTTCCAGTTCCACTACTTCGCGCTGCGCAAGATGCACTTCCTGCTGCGCGCCCGCGCGGTGGCGGTGTTCCCCGGCGGCTTCGGCACCTTCGACGAGTTCTTCGAACTGCTTACGCTGATCCAGACCGGCAAGATGAAGCCGATCCCGATCCTGCTCTACGGCAAGGAATTCTGGGAACGCGTCGTCAACTTCGAGGCGCTGGCCGAGGAAGGCGTGATCAACAAGCAGGACCTCAAGCTGTTCCACTGGTGCGAAACCGGCGAGGAAGGCTGGAAGTTCATCCAGAAGTTCTACGATCTGGAGTGCTGACCAGGGTTTGGGGAGTGGGCCTGGGCCTGCTCCCCCAGACTACGTTATCGCCCTGACTCATCGTCATCCTGAACTTGTTTCAGGATCCATTTCGCCAATCAGGCCGATGCTCTCGGTCGCACGATGGATCCTGAAACAAGTTCAGGATGACGATGCGCTATAGGCCAACGGTTCTTAGCGAAGCCTACCCCCGAACGTGGTGCCCCAAGGGCCCATGCCCCTCGCCAAACCCGGGCGCATTGAGCAAGGCTGATCGCACATAGTCTCGCGCGCTGACGATGGCCGCCTCCAGGCCGGCGCCCTGCCCCATGAACGTCGCAATGGCGCTGGAAAAGGTACAGCCAGTGCCATGGGTATGCCGCGTCTCGATGCGCGGCGCCGTCCACGACAGCGGCAGTTCGCCGGGCCGCAGCAGCCTGTCCTCGACGATCGGTCCCTCGGCGTCGCCGCCCTTGGCGATATAGGCCACGCGGCGCGCCGCCATCGCCGCATCCCCGCCCAAGGCTACCAGTTCCGGGACATTCGGCGTGGTCAGCGTGGCAACCGTCATCAACCGCTCGAAAGCCTCGATCGTCGCCGCATCGGCGAGCACCGAGCCGCTCGTCGAAATCATCACCGGATCGAACACCACCGGCACGCCCAGCCCTTCCAGCCGGTCTGCCACGACATGGGCGATCTGAGGACTGCCGAGCATGCCGATCTTCACCGCGTCCACGCCGATGTCGGAAACGCAGGCGTCGATCTGCGCCGCCACCATCTCCGGCGAGAGCGCCACCACATCGGTAACACCGCAAGTGTTCTGCGCCGTGATCGCGGTGATTGCGGTCATGGCATAGCCGCCCAGCATCACGATGGTCTTGATATCGGCCTGGATACCGGCGCCGCCTGAGCTGTCGGAACCGGCGATGGAGAGGATGCGGGGCGGTGTGATCATGGCGCTCCCTTGCCGTTTCGGGCCGATGGTGTCGAGGGAGGAGAAAAAGGAAGTCCTGGGGGATGATCCCCCAGACCCTCGGAATGTCGGCATGGCGCGCCGCTATGCGTTTCGCGCTCCTTGCGGCGAAGCCATTACGTCTCCCGACGCCGCCATGGGCGCACCACGGATAGGCGGGGCGTGACCTCGACAGTCATGGGGTGCAGGGGGGCTATGCTCCCCTGCTTTATCCCTTCTACCCCTTGAACCTGCGCTCCTTCGAAGGCGGTGCGGAATCGAAATGCCGCTTCGCCCGCGTCGGCCGGTCGAGCAGTTCGCCGCCGCAATTGGGGCAAAGCTCGTCGAGGTCGTCCGCGCATTCCGCGCAGTAGGTGCATTCGAAGCTGCAGATGAACGCGCCGGGGGCATCGGCCTGGAGGTCGGTGCCGCAGCGTTCGCAGTCGGGGCGCATTTCGAGAGCCATCAGGCGGCAGCCTCTTCCACGGCGGCGCAGATCGAGGCGACGGCGGCCTCAACCTGTCCGGCATCGTCGCCTTCCGCCATCACCCGGATCAGCGGCTCGGTGCCCGAGGCGCGGATGACGAGGCGTCCGCTGCCGTTGAGCGAGGCTTCCGCATCGGCGATGGCGTTCTTGACGCTGGCGGCCTCCAGCGGCTGCCCGCCCGAGAAGCGTACATTGCGCAGAAGCTGCGGCACCGGATCGAAGAGATGGAGCAGTTCGCTCGCTCGCTTGCCCGACTGGACCAGCGCGGCCAGCACCTGGAGCGCGGCCACGGTGCCGTCTCCGGTCGTGGCATGGTCCAGCAGGATCATGTGCCCGGACTGTTCGCCGCCGACGTTGAAACCGCCCGAGCGCATGCGTTCGAGGACGTGGCGGTCGCCCACCTTGGTGCGTTCGAGGGTAAGCCCCTGCCCTTGCAGATAGCGTTCGAGGCCGAGGTTCGACATGACCGTCGCCACCACGCCGCCGCCCCGAAGCGCGCCACGCGCCGCAAGCTGGGTACCGATCAGCGCCATGATCTGGTCGCCGTCCACGGTCTTGCCCTTCTCGTCCACCACGATCAGGCGGTCGGCGTCGCCGTCGAGGGCGATGCCGATATCGGCGCCCGAGGACACCACGGTTTCCCGAAGCAGCTCGACATGGGTAGAGCCGCATTTGGCGTTGATGTTGCGGCCATTGGGCGTAACACCGACGGCCACGATCTCGGCGCCGAGTTCCCACAGCGCGGAGGGTGCCACCTGATAGGCAGCCCCATTGGCACAATCGAGCGCGATCTTCAGGCCATCGAGGCGCACGGCCTCCGGCAGCGAGCGCTTGACGGCGTGGATGTAGCGTCCGCCTGCGTCATCGATGCGGCGAGCGCGGCCGATGTCTTCCGAGGCGGCGAGCGGGATGTCCTGCCCGAGCAGGGCCTCGATCGCCAGTTCGTCCTCGTCGGAAAGCTTGAATCCGTCCGGGCCGAACAGCTTGATGCCGTTGTCCTCGTAGGGATTGTGGCTGGCCGAGATCATCACGCCGACGTCGGCGCGCAACTCGCGGGTCAACAGCGCGACCGCCGGGGTCGGCATCGGGCCGAGCAAGACCACGTCCATGCCGACGCTGGTGAACCCGGCCACCATGGCGTTTTCCAGCATGTAGCCCGACAGACGCGTGTCCTTGCCGATCACCACGCGGTGCCGGTGGGTGCCGCGCAGGAAGCGGGTGCCGGCCGCCTGGCCGACTTTCATGGCGATAGCAGCGGTCATCGCGCCCTGGTTGGTGCGACCGCGAATGCCGTCGGTGCCGAAGAACTGTCTGCTCATGACCTCCCCTTGGAGTCTGCCTCGTTAATGCCGGATGACGGCGCGGCTCCTCGTTCCCACTAACGCCGGATTCTGTAAATTGCCATTGTGGACGCAGTCGATCCGACCTTCGGGCATGAAACGCCCCGCTGGCCTGCTCGTCACCCTGAACTTGGTTCAGGGTCCATCGGGCGACGCTCGCGGAGGTCTGATCGATAAACCGCCAGCGCGGTTTGCCGCACTATGCTTCGGCGCCAAACGCAGAATGGATCCTGAACCAAGTTCAGGATGACGTAGCGGGTGCCGACAGGGCCCCGCCTCTCCGTCAGGCCTCCAGCTCGATGTCCCAATAGAGCCAGTCGCGCCACGTTTCGTGGAGGTAGTTGGGGGGGAAGGCCCGGCCGCGTTCCTGCAATTGCCAGCTCGTCGGCCGGATCGGCGCCACCAGCGGGGGCATGTTCGCCTGCTTGGGCGTGCGACCACCCTTCTTGAGATTGCAGGGCGCGCAGGCGGTGAGGATGTTTTCCCAGCTTGTCCTGCCACCCAGACGGCGCGGGACGACATGGTCGAAGGTCAGCTGCTGGGGGGAGCCGCAATACTGGCAGCTGAACCGGTCGCGCAGGAACAGGTTGAAGCGGGTGAAGGCGGGAAATTCGGAAGGCCGGACATATTGCCTGAGCGCGATCACCGAGGGGATCTGCATCGACCAGCTGGGGCTGTGGACCACCCGGTCGTAAGTGGAAATGATGTCCACTCTTTCGAGGACGATCGCCTTGATCGCGGTCTGCCAGGGCCAGAGGCTGAGAGGGTAATAGGAAAGCGGCGTGTAATCCGCATTGAGCACTAGAGCAGGACAGTCGGAAAGACTTCGGGAGGGGTCATCCTCCGCGCTGCGGAACCGGGCCGCGCGCTCTATCAGCTCCGACTTGAGCATGGCCTCCTGTCGCAGGCCCTGATTGCGGTTTCATGGCAGCTCATGCGTTTCTTTGCAGCATCTACGCGAGTCGGCGTCAAGCCGAGACGGGGGCCGCTCCATACAACAATCCACAGGTTCGCCACAAGGATTCCACAGTCGGTCCACAAGCTGCCAACAGCCTGTCCCGCCATTGCCCGCACCTTGTCCACAAGCTTACCCACTTGCGACCGCTGCACGCACGACTAGGAGCGGAGGCGATGATCCGCACGCGCTTCGCCCCCAGCCCCAACGGCCCCTTGCACTTGGGCCATGCCTATGCGGCCATGATCGCGCACGATCTCGCCCGCGACAGGGGCGGGGAGTTCCTGCTGCGGATCGAGGACATCGACGGTGAGCGCAGCCGCGCCGAGTTCGTCGAGGAATTCTTCCTCGATCTCGCATGGCTTGGGCTCGTCCGGGATGGGACCTGGGACGGAGAAGTCCGCTTCCAGTCGCGCCGACTGGAGAGCTATGCCGCGGCGGGCGAGCGGCTGAAGGCCATGGGCCTGCTCTACCCCTGCCGCTGCACCCGCGCCGAAATCGCCGCCGCCGCGACCGCGATGGGCCCGGACGGCCCGGTCTATCCCGGCACCTGCCGCCACCGCGATGTCGATCCTGATGGCGCGGCCTGGCGGCTGGACGTCACGCGCGCGCTCGACCTGACCGGCCCCCTCGAATGGACCGACGAGGCGGCAGGCACGCAGGCGGCGACACCGGAGATATTCGGCGATGTCGTGCTGCTGCGCAAAGACCTGCCGGCCAGCTATCACCTCGCCGCCACGCTCGACGATGCGGAAGACGGCATCACCCTCGTCACGCGCGGCATGGACCTGTTTCCGGCCAGCCATGTCCACCGCCTGCTCCAGGCCCTGCTCGGACTGCCGGTGCCGGTCTGGCACCATCACGCGCTGCTGATCGAACCGGACGGCCGCAAGCTCGCCAAGCGGCGCGGCGCGCCTTCGCTCGGGGATCGCAGGCGTGCCGGAGAGGACGGGCCAGCCATCGTGGAGGCGCTCCGCCAGGGCCGCTTCCCGGCTGGCATTTCGCTCTCGGCAGGCGTAGACCAAGGGGCATGAGCACCATTCTCATCCCGATCATCATTATCCTGATGATCCTGGTCGTCGTCAGCCTCGTGCGCGGCATCGTGGCCTTCATGCAGGGCACGAAGGAAGACCTGAACCGCGATCCGGGCTCGACCGAACCGACCGCGAACCAGCTTCTCCAGAACAAGATGATGTTCAACCGCATCAAGTACCAGGCGGCGGCGGTGATCGTCTGCGCCATCCTCCTGGCCATGGCGCGTTAGGGATTCCACCTTGGTAAAGCTCAACAAGATCTACACCCGGACGGGTGACGACGGCACCACGGGTCTCGTCGACGGCTCCCGCCTGCCGAAATACGCGCCGCGCATGGAAGCGATCGGCGCGGTGGACGAGACGAATTGCGCCATCGGCCTTGCCGTCTGCGCGCTTGCCGAAACGCCGCACGGCGCCGTGCTCACGCGCATCCAGAACGACCTGTTCGACCTCGGCGCAGACCTCGCGACACCGGGAGAAGACTTCACTCCCGGCGAGATGACGCTGCGCATCGTCCCCTCGCAAGTGGCGTGGCTGGAAAGCGAGATCGACGCGATCAACGCCCATCTCCAGCCGCTGCGCAGCTTCATCCTGCCCGGCGGCAGCGAGGCCGCCGCGCGCGTCCATATCGCCCGCGCCTCCGCCCGCAAGGCAGAGCGCGCCGCCGTTGCCATGGCGGCCGAAGTCCCCGCCAACCCGGCCGCGCTCGGCTACCTCAACCGGCTCAGCGACTACCTCTTCGTCCTCGCCCGGGCGGTGAATGCGAACGGGGCCGACGACGTGCTTTGGGTGCCCGGCCAGAATCGCTAGGTTCCCGCCCCGTGCGCCGATGCTAGTCCTTGCGGCGCAACAGCAGAGGAGTTCGGCAGTGCGGAAAGTGGGAATTATCGGCGCGGGCATCATGGGTTCGGGCATCGCCCAGACCGTGGCCGGAAAGGGCATGGACGTGATCCTGTCCGATATCTCGATCGAGAACGCCGAAAAGGGCAAGGCCGGTATCGCCAAGGGCCTCGCCCGGCTGGTCGCCAAGGAGAAGATCGCCCAGTCCGAAGTGGACGCGCTGCTGCCGCGCATCACGACTGCCGGCGACTATTCCCGCATGGGCGACTGCGACCTGATCATCGAGGCCGCCACCGAGCGTGAGGACATCAAGCTCAAGATCTTCTCCGCCGTGGGCGAAGTGCTGGGTGCAAACGCGATCCTCGCCTCCAACACCAGTTCGATTCCCATCACCCGCATGGCCGCCGCCTCGCCCGATCCGACGCGGTTCTGCGGGTTGCACTTCTTCAACCCGGTGCCGGTGATGGGCCTTGTCGAGGTGATCCCCGGCCTTGCAACATCGGCGGAAACCACCGCGCGGATGAAGGCCTTCGGCGAGGCGCTGGGCAAGACCGTGGTTCTGGCCGGCGATGCGCCGGGCTTCGTGGTCAACCGCATCCTCTGCCCGCTGCTCAACGAAGCGATCTTCGTTCTGGGCGAAGGGTTGGCCTCGGTCGAGGATGTCGACGCGGGCATGCGGCTGGGCGCCAATCATCCGATGGGCCCGCTGACCCTGGCCGATTTCGTAGGCCTCGATACGCTCTACGAGATCATGAAGGTGTTCCAGGCCACCACCGGCGACCCCAAGTACCGTCCGGCACCGCTGCTCCAGAAGTACGTCGAGGCGGGCTGGTATGGCCGCAAGACGGGTCGCGGCTTCTACGACTACTCGGGCGAGGTTCCGGTACCCAGCCGTTAGGCACGATGTAGGGGCGGCGCTGCTGCCCCTACTTTCGGTTCATTCCGTCCAAGACCGGAACCGGGCACTCCGCCTAGCCGTTAGTTCGGCAAAGGAGACCTGCAATGAGCGAACGCCCCGACGACCGCGCACCGGAAACGGTCAATCCCGAACAGGAAGAAGAAGACACCCAGGCCCAGACCCTGGCCGAGGAAGCGCAAGGCCGCGCCTCCAGCGGCCTGGGCCTGGAGGACAGCGAAAAGGTGAAGGGCGGCATCGCCGACGAGGACGATATCGAGGATCTCGTTGACCACATGAACCAGATGGACAGCAGCGGCGTGATCGACATGTCCGCCTATCGCGGTGAAGAGACGATGGACGACCTCGAAAATCGCTACGGCACGCAGAACGCCGCCGACGAGGATTTCGCCGAGGACGATAGCTGAGGTCAGGCTGTCAGAGCGCTCCGGCGCGAGGTCAGGGCTCCGTGCCCGCCTCGCGCTTGAGGTCGTAGAGGATTTCCAGCGCGTCGCGCGGTGACAGGGCGTCGATATCCATGTCGCGCAGCTTGTCCCGCAGGACGTCGCACTGTTCCTCCTGCGCTTCCTGGGCCGCCGCAAACAGCGGCAGGTCGCCAAGTCCAGCTGCGAGGCCGCCGGTTTCGGCCCGGCCCTTCTCCAGCTTTTCCAGCACCGACTTGGCACGGCTGATGACCTTGGGCGGCACCCCGGCCAGCCGTGCCACGGCCAAACCGTAGCTGCGGTCCGCAGGCCCCTCGGCCAGTTCGTGCAGCAGCACCAGATCGCCCTTCCACTCCCGCGCGCGGACATGGTGGAGCGTCAGCGCCTCGCAGGTCTCCCCCAGCCGCGCCATCTCGTGATAGTGGGTCGCGAAGAGGCAGCGGCAGCGGTTGGTTTCATGGACCGCCTCGGCCACCGCCCATGCCAGCGCCAGGCCGTCATAAGTCGACGTGCCGCGCCCCACTTCGTCGAGGATGACGAAGCTGCGCTCGGTCGCCTGCGAGAGGATCGCGGCAGTCTCCACCATCTCGACCATGAAGGTCGAGCGCCCGCGCGCCAGGTTGTCGGACGCGCCGACGCGGCTGAACAGCCGGTCCACCAGACCGATCCGCGCCGACCGGGCAGGTACGAAACCGCCCGCCTGCGCCAGCAGCACGATCAGCGCGTTCTGGCGCAGGAAAGTCGATTTACCGCCCATGTTCGGGCCGCCGATCAGCCAGAGCCGGTCATGGCTCGCCAGACGGCAATCGTTGGCGACGAAGCGCTTGCCCTGAACCTTCAGCGCCGCCTCGACCACCGGATGACGGCCGCCCTCGATGTCGAGCGAAAGGCCGTCCACCACTTCGGGCCGCGTCCAGCCGCCTTCGGCCGCGCGCTCGGCCTGCCCGGCGGCCACGTCGAGACGCGCCAGCGCGGCGGCAGTGCCGGCAATGGCGTGGCGGGGGG